>NZ_FQYM01000008.1 GCF_900141705.1 Fibrobacter sp. UWP2 | reverse complement strand
GAAAAGAGCATGAAACTACTTGACAATGAAGCGCTAATAGCCTAGATTTACACCAGTTGGAGACCTGGATTTTCAACTAAAAAAGGGACAAATTCCTCGTTCGTTGTCAAGTGCGAGCTTTTCGAGGGCGGCCTTGTCCATGTCCTTCGCGACACTTGCCTTGGCGCGGACCTTGCCGTTCACCTGGAACACGACTTCCACGGTGTTTTCTACGGCCTTGGAGTGGTCGGCTTCGGGCCAAGCGACGTTCGTGAGCGATTCGTTGTGACCGAGGATGCTCCACATTTCTTCGGCGATGTGCGGGGCAAACGGGTGCAGCAACTTCACGAACGTTTCGCACGGTTCGCGGTAGCGCTTGTCCATCTTCATCATTTCGTTGTTGAAGATCATGGCGTCTTTGATGTTCTGTAGCGGGTAAATATGGATAAAATTTAATACACTGTATTGCTCTTTTACTAATTTCTATATAAATTTTAGTAAAAAGGAGCACTTTATGGGAACCACAATGAACACCATCAGCGCAAGAATCGATTCGAAGCTCAAAACGCAAGCCGAAAACCTGTTCGACCAACTCGGGTTGAACATGTCAACAGCAATCACCGTTTTCTTGAAGCAGGTTGTCCGCCTCCGCAAGATTCCTTTCGAGATCGCTCTCGACTCTCCCAACGACGAAACCATCGCCGCCATGGCAGAAGCTAACGAAATTGCATCTGGCAAACGCAAGGCAAAGTCTTATAAAAATGCGAAAGCAATGATCAAGGAAAGTCTTGGTAAGTAAAAGTTTTCAGGCGACACGTTCGGTTTGCTATCCCTAACGCTTTTTCGCGACAAAGCAGCCTTCGCCCGTAATTGCCACGAAGATATTATTACCCAGCATTAACGTATCACCCGCCGTGGTGTGGTAAATTTTCCAAACCTCGTTACCGTCTAAACGGTCATCGTTACAGTGTTTATATGGCGGCGTTATCTCGCGGCATTCCGTGTATGTGTAATTTCGATACGTTTCATAGCAGGTTTCGCCATCAGCCAGCCCGTAACAGACCCGAAACGGATTATCCTTTTTTTGTTGAACATTCACGCGAAAGTCAGTTTGAGTTTCTTCAGAAAGCGAAGTTCTGTTTTGACAATGTATTCTTGAAATGCTACTGAATTCAGCAGATGCAAGCAAGTCGAAGCAATTTTCGCCGTCTTGCGTCATCGCGCATGTGCAAAGGAACAACGCTACAACAATAATCAAATGACTTCTTTTCATGATACTTCCTATCAGCGCCACACACCCTTGCTTTTTCCATTTGGATTTCGCCCCGGTTCATACACGCTACCCGGCCGCTCCCATGCATCCCAACCTGGACCAGGCTTAAGCTGCACCCAGTCGTAAGTGTCGCGGTAACGAATCTGGTTCTCATATTTCTTGCCAAAGCGATCCATCACTTCTCGGGTATTGTCCAAGACCTGCCTAATGGGAGTCTTGTCTTCATAATATATTGTCTGATTTTCCATCGGCTTGAAATAGTATTCCCCAATGACCTTCGGGACACTCTTCACAAACACAGTGACGATAATATCTGGGCAACTTTCGCGCAAGTTGTCTATGCTCCATAGGAGCCCGCCAGCAGGAAAGCCATAGTCGTAATAGCAATGGAGCCCCGCAATGTGATTGCTCTTGTATTCTGCAGCAGCCTTTGCCAAATGTCTGATTTCCACCGTTGGGCAAAAGCCTTCTTCATCCGCAGGGAAAGCAATCTGCCCCGTATAATGGCAGACTTTGACACCCGCCGCATCGATTAGAGTCCCTTCGGCCACCCAAACGGTCGAATATACGGCCAAGATGGAAGTTATATTCCACTCCCCCGTCGGTTTGTCGGCAAAGGTCAAGACAGAAAACGCAAGTAATAACAAAAGGATTCTTTTCATAGGCGGGCTCCGTTCATAAATCGCTTTAGGCTACAAATTTGTCAAAAGGAAATCAGCTTTTTTGCGTTCTCCCACGAAATTTTCTTCCAATCCTTACCCGCAATTTGCTTGCTGGCGGCAATTCGCGCCCGCAAGTGCCTCGGGAGGGAGCTTTTCAGGTAACGCCCAGGGATGGGAGTATCCGTCCCGAAAAGAATCCGATCAATAAATCCCTGTTCTCGTGCAACATGAATAAGATTTCGCAGCTGATTATGTGGCATAAAAGAGGTATCTACATAGGCGTTCGGATTTTTCATCAAAACATAGATGGCAGGAGATAACGGGCGTCCATGAGCAAGAATTACAGGAACATCGCTATAGATTTTACAAATATGCCCAAAATTTCCTGCATTACACCAATCGTTCTTTTCACCCGTATGGACTTTCACAAACAGTCCCAATTCCCTCGCAATTTCAAAGACTCGCGTAAAACATTTGTTCGACGCAGTAGGTATCCATTTCTCGGAATCACCATGAATTTTCAGCCCACAAATTTTTCCACCCTTTTCGCTCATATACAAAGACAAGTCCCGAGAACGTTTAAGCATATCATGCGTTACCCACAAAATGGGTTTGGCTCGACCTTTCGAAAGTTCATGCATAGCGACACGTTCTTCTAGCAAAAAACCAGGATTATCCGTGACGATCGTGCTGGTGCTAGAATAAGCGAAATGCGTGATCCCCGACAGTATCAGCGTGCGTAGTATTCGTGGCGGCGTGTAATAGTCGTCAAAATATTGCCCTATATGCACATGAAAATCGAAAAAATTCATCCTATTTTCATTTCCGCTTTAGCAGCATCCCTACGTTCCGCCATCTGTCTAATCAAATGAACATAATCACAATAATCCTTGCTCAATTTTCCTAATTGACCTTTATTCGCAGTCAAATGGGATATAGGACAGAAGGAACAATAGCCTATATCGTCACATTCACGACATTCCTTAAAATCTCCGATTTTTATTTGACGACATTTCGCTAGCAACGGATTGTTCAAGAAAACATTTTCCACCGAATCTTTGTGGATATTCCCCAATTTTTCATACCAACCAATCATAGGGTAAATACTTCCATCGCCTGAAATTAGAACACCCGATGCGGCATACTCATAAAAGAGCGAATTTAAATCTTTTCCATTTTTACAACTAAATCCCCAAACATACCCCAACTCAAAATTGTTTTTTGACGTTTCTGCATAGAAGATTTCCAAATCTTCAACAGAAAGCCTATGTCCAATGTTTACGCCTTCATAATCAGAGTTTTCAAAAATAAAAAGATTTGCACAATTGCCAATTTCTGCATTATCCATATATCGCATCAAGGCGGGAATAGTCATCATATTTGATTTCATAACAGGACTGGAAACAAAAACCTGTATTCCTGCGGCTTTTAGCGCACTAATAGTTTTAAGAGATTTTTCGCATGAGCCCTTAAACCCTGTTATGGCATCATGTATTTCAGGTTGCAACGAATAGAGCGATATTTGAACTTCCTTAAAATGCGGATTATTCTTGAATTTAGCGAGAAATTGAACATCTTTGTCACTCATCAAAGTTCCGTTCGTAAACAAGGTTACTCTGGCATTTTCCTCCATAGAGTGGACTAAAATTTTTCTCCAGTCCCTGTTTAATAACGTTTCGCCTCCAGTCAAAAGAACATTAATTTTTTCTTCGCGGATGGGTTTTATAGCGTCAAATATTTCCTTGACATCATCAATAGAAAGAAAACCCCGCTTGGTCTGTTCGCACGTTCTATAACAATGAATGCAATGTTCATTACACGGATTAGAAATCTCCAAGTCAAGATTTTTCAATTTAGGCATTCTGTTTTGCTCTTTTCCTAACTTTGGCCTCTTCCACAAGTTTGCGATTCAAGTGGGCTGCCTTACAGAAGTGCGGAGCCACTTTCAAATAGTCTCCACCACTTTCATTGAAATTACGAACAAGACAAGGCGCACAGAATTGTCGATCTTCACAATCATAGCATTGCGGAATAGCAGATTTGGTAAGATTACGGAGCTTATTCAATTGCGGAGACTTTTCCCAAATATCCTTGATAGACTGTTCACGAACATTACCACACGCCATTCCCTGCCAACCGCTGCAAGGATATACAATACCATCGCTTGCAATGCAGAGATTGTTCATACCAACCCCACAGAAAGGACGATTTCCCCAATCTTCCCGTGATATTGGACGAACAGGCATATCCGTAAAATCAAGATAATCTTTGTCAAATTGAATAATATCTTTGAGTAATTCTTCAGTCTGCTCAATAGTCAAACGTTCCGCAAGATTATCCGTCGTAAAATCGTACCGTGCCATCATTACATAATCGGTCCGAGCCTTACAATTACGTTCATAAGCGTATTTCAGTACATCTTTGTAGGTATGATAATTCGTTTTCATCACTGGGCAACTGATTTGTACAGGGATATTCGCCGAAATCAACGCATCAATAGCAGCCTTGGTTTTCGCACAGGAGCCTTTAAGTTGCGTAATATGGTCGTGTTCTTCAGGAATAACACTATAAAGCGATGTCTGTACATAATTCGGATTGACTTCTTTAAGAACATCAATCATATGCGGTGTAATCAAGGTAATGTTCGACAGCACATAAAAACTAAAATCGAGTTCACGAGCCTTGCGCAAAATCTTTTCTGCATCAGGATGCGTAAAAAATTCGCCACCCGATAGCGTCAAGCCCATCACTCGCAAATCATGCAATTGGTTAAGGACGCTTTCAATTACTTCATAAGGCAAAACCACATTCTTCAGTTCATGGGGAATATAGCAATGAATACACCTTTCATTGCAACGATTTGTTGTTTCAATTTGACAACTATGGATTTGCGGATGCTCACGGTAATATGCTCCTAAAACATCTTGCGTATCCGCATAGAGATTTTCATCATCGGAATTTTGCAGAGCATTATACGTGAACAGTGTTTTGGGATTTTCTGCATAGCTGAAATAGGTATCCATTGCCGCACACTCTTCAACAGTATTTCCAGAAACCAAGTAGCGGTCGGCAACCAAGGAATCCAAAAAATCTTGCATATCCGTCTGAATATCTAATGGAGTGATTCCTTCAAAGCATTCGCAGGCCTTTACAGCAAGCATTTCTAAGCTCTGAGGCTCGCGAGAGAGAGCTTTAAGAAATGCACCACCTTCCTGAGTATAGGTGCGGTCATGCTTGGTAAGCTGACTATAGATATAGCCATATTCACCAATAGACCGGATAAATGTGTCACGAGATTGTCGATAGAACATTATACATCAGCCTCGTTATTCTTTGAACAGATTACATCGTTGATTATTTGCTTAACCATATCGCAGCAATCGTTTATGTTTGTTGAAGAGGAAATTTTTTCTTTTTCTTTGTATACGTCAAATTCAGCCTTGCTGTAAAAAACCTCTATCATTATTCTTACGCAAGTTTTTTCACCTTTTTTTATTGTTAGGAAGAAATCTTGTCCATGTATCTTATTTGATTCTCTTTTTGATTTCTCAATAGAAAAATCGTGAAAATTTTCATCTTCACAATCATTTTCAAACTCTCTTTTGATTTCATTCACAATTTTTTCTACATCATTCAATCTATTATTATATGATTTCTCAACATTACTTATGGAACAATCTATCGACTTATTAGCAACTTCTTTTATATTTTTTAAAGAGTCTCTAAAAGCACCCATACAATATTTACTCCTTATTACCAAATTGAATACTGTTGATTTGACGAATTAATTCCTCCGCTTTGTTCTGTATTTCTTCAACTACCATTTGACGAATAGTCTCCATATCCTCATCCTCATATGTATTTTTATATCTTATTAAAGTATTAATGTAAAAGTCTGTAGAAAAATTATTACGAAGCTGCTCTAAGAGAATTTCCTTAAGCAATTGATTATTAGCAATCATACAAATCCTTTTTTGATGAAAAAAATCCAAACGCGATGAATATTACTCCATCGCGTCGGAGAATTGATTTACGTCTTACTCAGTACGTTCGCAGTTAAGGCAACTTTGCGAGCCACAACGAGTATCCGACGGGCAACCAGCAGCAAAGCTTCCGGTCGGATTGTTTTTTGCAATCAGACGCGGCTTCTTGTAAGCCATTTTCTTTATTGTTTTCATAATATACCTCTAGAGTATGTTATCCCGCATTCTGTTGCACACCATGTCGCGCGGGTTTCAACACAGCGTGATTTGCATATGCAAATTTTTTGTGGTCCCTATCGTTACTATGTGGCTCCTAGGAGACCATAAAATCAATCTTCGAAATCTTCTTCAGCTTCTACGTCTTCCTGCATTTTTTCCTTGGGCCAAAAATTCCATAGCAGGAAAAACACCCCTACCACCACTTCGATTACAATGCATATAACCGAACGTGTTTCGGGAGATCTATCACCAGTGAACGCAAGCGAAGCAATGAGAATCGCAAGCAACAGCAAACACGAGACAATTCTTATTAAAACCAAACCAAATTTCACAAAAAAGAGCAGAGACAGCACCGTCATCACGGTCCAAACAATGAAAATGTTATCCTTAAAAAATTCCTTGTAAGACGGACAGACCTGATCAACAAAGACCGACAATAGCGTCATCGGCAAAAAAGCGAGAACTGCCGAAATAACAAAACGGACAAACGCCTGCTTATATTTGTGTGTGGAATATTTCGACGCATGACAAGGGAGAGCCACAAGCCAAATAATGAAGGCTCCAACCGTCTCAAAACGAAGTCTTTTAGCGATAAGGCCTTGTTCCCGAGCCTGCGACTCCCTATCTAGAATATTCTTCACAAAACGCATGTGAAGAAAGATGATTTCGCTATCGAGCAAGCTGAAAAAATTTCCGATTTTTTTGAGAAAACCGGGACGTTCGGAGAATTCTTCGTCTTCCATAGGCACCATTCCTTCTGTTAAACATCCGGAGTTCGCCCCTGCTCTACAAAGAGCCTCGCCAAATTTTGTATGGATACAAAAAAGGCGCAGATCGTTGCATTTACCTGAACGGGGCTCTAGACAGCCACTAACCGATAAACGCAAACGACCCACGCCCCAATAGGGCTGTTGCTTACACAGCAAACCGAGATACGCCGCAAAACGGCATACCTGCGTGAGCGCTTGCCTTGTCCTCGGTTAGGGAAATTGTCTAGATTTCGTTCAGAGGGCAAGAGCAAAAACTCTTTTACTCTTTAAAAGTAACATAAAAAGCGGCGAAGCGCTCAAAAAGTTTACAAAAACGAACAATTTCTTAAAGAAAATGGTGAATTTGAGGCTAATTGTAAAGCCAGCGTAGTATTCCTACTTGGAATGAGGGTGACAAATCACACATAAATAATGTATATTCCTCTTTAGAAACATGGAGCGACCTATGGAAACCGTCCTGAACCCGACTCAATTGCATCTTTTAAAGATGTTTTCATTTGCCAAGGATTCCAAATCCCTGGAAGAGATTCGCGTTGCCTTGACGGATGTTTTCGCCAAGCGTGTCGAGAACGGCATGGACGCTCTGTGGGAGTCCGGCGAGTGGGACAACGAAAAGAATGAAGCTGTCTTGAACGAACACCTTCGGACACCCTACAAGAACATATGAGAATTGTTCTTGATACGAATTGCCTCTTAGCATCCCTTTCTAAGCGGGGAGCTTATTTCAATGTCTGGCGAGGCTTACAGGAAGGCAAATACACCCTTTGTATTTCAAATGAAATCCTTGACGAGTATGAAGAAATTATTGAGCAAAAGACAAATTCAATAATCGCCTCGAATGTCATTCAAACTCTTTTGAACGCCCCTTCCGTAGAGTTTATTGACACATTCTTTAGGTTCAACCTTATAAAGGATGATTCAGACGACAACAAGTTTGTCGACTGCGCTATTGCCGGAAACGCAACATTCATCGTATCGAACGATTCGCATTTCAAAATTCTTCAAGAAATAGATTTTCCAAAACTAATCTTGAGAAGTCTGCAAGAATTTTCCGCCATGCTACAATAGCTTCAAGCCCGGGCGTTACGGGCGCGGCGGCTGAGCGTCCGTTAGAAGGGGTAGCGGAAGACCCGACCAGGGACGGGTTATAACAAAAGACGCCCACTCAAATGAGTGGGCGTGACTATAAGGGTGGGGCCGGGGCTGTAGCGAGGGGAAGGCTTTCCCCTCCTAGATCCTTCGGCTTCGGCGCGATGCGCCTCCGCTCAGGATGACACGACCGAAGGTCGCGTCACTTCACCACGATGTTCACGAGCTTGCCCGGGACCACGATGGACTTCACCCCGGAACGAGTCCGGGGCAGGCTCATTTTTATGCCGGCTTGACAACGATGTTGACCAACTTACCAGGCACAACAATTGCCTTGACGACCTGCATTCCCTTCATAAACTCCTTCACTCTTTCGTTTTCCATGGCGAGCTTTTCGAGGGCGGCCTTATCCATGTCCTTCGCTACACTTGCCTTGGCGCGGACCTTGCCATTCACCTGGAACACGACTTCCACGGTGTTTTCCACGGCCTTGGAGTGGTCGGCTTCCGGCCAGGCGACGTTCGTGAGCGATTCGTTGTGACCGAGGATGCTCCACATTTCTTCGGCGATATGCGGGGCAAACGGGTGCAGCAACTTGACGAACGTTTCGCACGGCTCGCGGTAGCGCTTGTCCATCTTCATCATTTCGTTGTTGAAGATCATCAGCTGGCTAATCGCGGTGTTGAAGCTCATGTTCTCGATGTCGCTCGTGACCTTGATGACGGTCTGGTGCATCACCTTCTCGATGGCTTCAGGGGCAGTTTCATCAACGAACACCGGGGCTTCATCGCTGTCGCCAACAACGGAGCGCCAGGCGCGGCCGAGGAAGCGGTTCATGCCTTCGATACCCTTGGTCTGCCAAGGCTTCACGGCGTCCAGCGGGCCCATGAACATTTCGTACAAACGAAGGCTGTCGGCACCGTAGTCGCGCACCACGTCATCCGGGTTCACGACGTTCTTGAGGGACTTACTCATCTTCGCCACGATCTGCTTGAGTTCGATGTCGGTTCCCTTCTTGAAGAACTTTCCGTTCTTCTCCTCGACTTCGTCGGTGGGGACCTTGGAGCCAGCGGCGTCTTCGTAAGCGAAGGCAAGAATCATGCCCTGGTTGAAGAGCTTCTGGAAAACCCCGCAAGGCGAGAGTCGCGGGCAAGCTCGCTTGCCCATGACCGAGCCGAGGAGGTTTCTGCAACGGTTCGCCCCTTTGCATTTGGGCGTTTCCCACTGGCGTGGGTCGGGCTATATTTTATGGGTTGCCCGGTTCACTCCGTTCCCGCCCAACCTCATAAAACGGAGCCTTACCCTTGTCATCCCCGCGAAGGCGGGGATCTCCATTGTGCGTCTCCGCCCTATCGGGTCACTATCCCTAACGCGAATTCTAAATATGGCGAATTTGCCTTATTTAAAATTACTGAAATCTGTAACATTAAAAAGGGGTCGAAAACGACCCCTTTTAGCATTTTTTACTGACCAGCTATTGGAATATCGTCTAAAATATGCGAACTAGTAACTTGGCTTCCTGCATACATGAGATACTTGATTCCACTTGCAATAGCCATTTCCTCAGCTGCAGTTTGTTTCGCCTTTACCACGATGTCGTCAATTTTATTATCGCCTTTAACTTCAATCAATTGATACGAACCATCTGTCATTTTTGCAAGAAAGTCTGGGTAATATTGACGAATTCTTCCTGATTCAGGATCGTAATAATGAACAGAAAGGTCACCTTGATTGGAAGTAAACATTCCAGTAAAATACACTTCAGCAACTTTCCCGCTTGTGATATACTGCAAAAAACACTCCCTTTCAGGAATGGAGTCAAAACAGTATGTATCCGCATGGAAACTTTTCTTGATTTGTTCAGGTGTGAAACCGGGATAGCGATTTGTAAGTACAAGGTCATCCTTTGCGGAAAACTCATAATAACCGCCCTCCTTCGGCTCACGCAACAAGATTAGTTCTTTATCCTCTGTTTTTATTTCTGATGTTATGTCAAAAAGTGCATGGAATATAGTTGGAATAACAAAATCAGTCAAAACAGCATTGTAGCGGTTGACTGCATTGAGGACTATTTCAGCTCCATCAGTTGACTCACGAATGATTTTTGAGACTAGAACACAAGAAATATTTAGGTAACGAGCAACTTCTCCAACAAGAGTAATTTCGCTATACTTCCTATTTTCTTGTAGATAATCCACATTTTTTTCTTTGACAGCGCTTTCATGAGCGAGACTATCTCGTTCGTACATGATGCTTGCATATTTCGAAAGGTCGGCATCAACTAATTTAAAATTGACTGGTTCAGAATATTCTTTTTCATGAAGCGTATATTCGTGCCAAACTCGTTTGAGAGTGATTTTCCGAGGAGGGGGAACAACACGCACCTGATATTTGTGACGATCATCGTTAGCCGGTTTCTTGATATCCTTGAGTTCCATATTGAAATTTTTATGGAGTTCTTGATCTAGGGTATCATAGTTTTCCTTGGAGAGAAATACCGTTGCGGTCAACCGTTCTTCTGTAATTGCTCGGAGGCAGCGCATTGTTGCTTGAAGAACGAATATCTTCGAACTTGGACTGCGGAAAAGAGCAACACCAAAGAGCGATCGACAATTCCAGCCTTCTTTGCCTTTTTCAACAAGAATTATGAATTGCTTTTCATTTCCTTCGGCACCAACAACATCAAGGTTGTTGAAATCTCTAATATCATCGTTCTTTGTGTATTTTGCATCACCGACATTCAAGAGAATTTTCGAAGCAGAAACACCAAGTTTTGCAAGAATTTTCTCAAGAGTAGGCTTTACCTCAGTAGCGGCTTCTTCTACTCCTGCGGCATAGATTGCAAGTTTTGGATTCAATCCCTCATAAGTTTTTCCACCATAGCGTTCCCAGAATGTCGTTACAGCTGCAGAGAGAAATTCTTCATTCTTTACATTTTCAAAGCCGAGCGGATCGGCATCTTTGAGGAATCCATTCCAAATGGATTCTCGCAAACCGTACGCATAAACAACTTCTGGCAAAAGTTGATTTTTGACATACGGAGTACCCGTATAGTTGTAACAAGCGACGATTGAAGTATTAGCAGCAAGCAAATTGATTGTATCACGAAGGCTTGTCTTATTCGCTCCACTCGACCTGATTTCTTTCTCCAAATCAGCACCAAAAAGATGGTGCGCTTCATCTACATAAACGCCAAGTTGTGGGAGACGACAGAGTTTCTTGAATCGTTGATTATCCATCAAAGATGTTGGATCCCATGCATCATCATCGTCCTCACTATTAGTCCCATAAACAGCAGAAAGTAACGATCCGGAACCACTGAAAAGTGTTTCGGCAGCAGAAGTGTCTTTGCGTTTTTTCTTCACGATAATTTTCTGCGTATTGGATATGATGATATTGAAATCGGAATCATCAATCGTATGCAGGATTGTCCCTGTTTCGTCCAAAAAATGAAACTTGATGTTAGAGTCAAGTACTCGTGCATATTCCATCGGAACGACTTTCGTTTTATCAAAAGTCATGATTTCGCGAAGAGATTGAAGAACTGTTTTGTCAGGCGCAAATACGAGTGCATTATGGCAGAATCGCTTATCACTCGGATACTTTTTTGCCAACAAAAATTCATAAAAAATACAGGTGGCCATGAGGATGGTCTTGCCAAGACCCATCGTGAGAGCATAGATGTAGTTGGGGTAGTTTTCCCGGAACTTTTTCATTTGCTTGAAGAGCGTGTCGGTTTGCTTTTCTGTTGGTGCATCAAAAAGATGAATTTGGCCGCCTTTATCAATTGAGTAGTATGATGCATCCGAAAAACGGTCTCTTTTATGGCGCCAATCATCGAACATCTCATAGACTTGTTTGTTGTTCATAAATTCCTTCACGAACACGTACATTTCTAGAGCTTCGAATTGAGGCTTTCGTAGAAAAGCATGCGAATTTTCTTCGCTGTCATTATAAGCAAGGAATTTCCTAGTGAGATCATTATAACGAGAGCGAATTTTTCCGCGGTTTGTGGTATAGTAATACCACAATTGTTGATTAAACGAAAAATTTGAATCAAAATTTTCTGCCATTTAACGAACCTCCACTTCCAAAGATTCTGAAAGCAGATCCGTAATCTTGACTTTAATTGTCCCACATCCTTCAGGAATGTCGTAGATGCCTTTGACCATTTCATTCTTATTGGGGATGTCCATTACAGAGGGTTGCATGACTACACCATCATAGTTCCAGTCAATCATAATTGAATCAACTAACTGCCGCCAATCTTCAACGTACTCTTTTTGAATGGAGAGTTTTTGCATCAAATTCATCGGGTAGAACGCGCGGATGACAAGTTTATCTCCTTCGCGAACGATTTCTGCTTCAGAGTCTCGCTTCAGTTGCAAATCAGATTTGTCGCGAAGAATATCGACGATTTGTACATCCACCTTATAGTCTGTTAATTCTTGCTCTAACGCGCCCTTCAAATCAGGTTCATGACCCATGCAAACGATTGTGATTCGCTCTACAGGCTGGCCTGGATTTTCGGCTTTGCGTTTTTCGTATGTCTTGTACGGAAGATTTGCAAGAAGTTCTTTTAGATCGGCCTTGGTAGCAATTCGGTTAACAGGCATAATCTTTACCATTCGTCCGTCTAATTCACCATCCCACACATCGCTTTTCGGGAAGGGTTGAATTTCGAGAGCTGCTATCAAAAGGTCGCGAGCTTCTACAGGGTTACGGAAGAAATCATAGTTATTGACATTATAAACCTCAAAACCAGTATATTTGATATTTCCTTCTGCACTTGCAGATTCTGTTTCATTTGCTTTACTGAATTCAATGATTTTATCGTTACTTTGCGAAGTATTTTTCTTGCTAGGATCCGCTGTATAAGAAGTCCTGTTATCGGCAGCCATTGAATATTGTGGTTGCACCATTTTATAGGTCATAGGTTTATTAGCAGGTTTAAGTTCTTCTGCAATAGAAAGCAATCGCTTGGTTGTTGTTTGTATAGCACCAAGATTTATGTCAGCACCGATAAAGCGACGACCGAGTTTCATGGCGACAGCCTGAGTCGTGCCACTGCCCATAAAACAGTCAAAGACAAGATCGCCGGGGTTTGTTAAAGCCTTTATGATGCGTTCAAGTAAAGCTTCTGGTTTTTGGGTAGGGTATGATACGTTTTCAGGACTTTTGGGATCAACTACTTTTATATACCATACGGAGCCTAGGACAGAACCTTTAAAATCTACTATAATATCTTTATTTTGGGGTTTTCTTCCATAATTTTTTTCAAAACGATTCACATAAGTTGTAAATCTTGAATCATGATATGGAGCATTATCTGCATAAATACGATTATTTACAATATAATTATACCATCGATTATAGTTGATTCCACCAGAAATGTCGTCATCATTCAAAACATTAAATTTATAATCCGAGGATTTTGAGAAAAACAACAAGGAATTATGTCTTCTTGGAAACCATGAATCGGAATTAACCCAAGCACCCTGATTTTCCCAAATAATTTCATTTCTAAAATTAGCAGATCCAAAAACTTCTTCCAAAAGGCAACGGAGATGATGTGATTTATGCCAATCACAATGAAGAAAAATACTGCCTTGTTCTGAAAGCAATTCTCGTAATATAGTGAGTCGTTCATACATAAACTGAAGATATTCATCGTTTGTCCAAATATCACCATATTGCTTTTCTTCAAACGAAGAACTATCAGACTCAGCCTTGCCTATTCCGCGAATATCAATTTTCTTTTTGTAGTCTGCCTTACTATCAAACGGCGGGTCAATGTAGATGAGGTCAACTTTGCCACGATATTCTTTAAGCAAGTGGCTCATAACTTGGAGATTGTCACCCCAGAATATCTTATTCATCCATCCATTCTGCTCTTCGCCATAGGATTCGCGAAGCTGAGCCGGATAATACTGCGTAGAACGGTAAGGGCGTTTTCCCGTCCAACGGAGTTCAGGGAAGCCTTTAATTGTAGGTTTCTGATCAAAATTGAAAGTTAGCTGTTCATCCATTTTAAGCCTTCTCCGGTTATTTGTTCATGCAGTAGAAACGAAAATCACATTCTGCGCAAACTTTTGAATCATTTGCACAGCGATGGAAGTCCTTTTTCAAAATTTTCTTGACCGTATCATCGAATACCGCCATAGTTCCCTCTACAGCAGATTTCGTGTACGGATATGTAATCGTGGGGATACCGCTATCTTCACCAGTGTAGTAGAGGTGCATCTTACTGACTTTTTGCCCAGTGCGTTCCTCTACCAAGTGTGCATATATGTGGAGCTGTCGTCGGTATCGCTCAAGTCGGTCCCGCATTTTTTCAATATCGGGTTTTCGCTCGGCTTTAAAATCAACGATTTCAACAGTATCGCCTTCGCCCCGAATCAAATCAATCTTACCTTCAATGATGTAATCTGGTTTTACCAGCGAAACATCTACTTCGGCTTGCTGAATATGGGACCAATCACCATGTTGTCGCTCCATATAACGCAACACTTGCTTGAGAGCCGCCTCTCGCTGAGGTGCTGCTAGGTAAGTATGTTCGGTCTTTGTGAGCGACTCATAGTTGGAATCAAACCAATGATTCACATTTTCTTCAGTAATCGTCTGTTCCTCATGACGCATGGCCGCACGATGAATATCCTCTATCGTTTCGTGTACCAACGTACCGAAAAGCATGGCATTCGCACGCACAGGCGCGAATCCCAATTCTTTATAAAATTTGTATTGGAGAGCGCATGTCTCGTAAACTGTAATGTGCGATGTGAATGAGTAGGTATTTTTGACATTCACATCTTTTACAAGTTTAAAGTCAAATTCTTTTATATCGAATTTTGGATTTTCTACAGATTTTAGTTTGCCATATACATCTTTAAAGTAGTTGCTAGGCGCTCTTGAATCTTCACAGCAAGTTAAAATCAATAAATCCTGCGCACGGGAAAACGCCGTATAGTAAAGTCGCCAAAAATCGAAATACTTTGTGAGTTCATAAGGTTCAAATGCAGGTCGTTTAAAATAGCGATCTTCAATTTTCAGCATTAGGTCATTTGAATTTTTTCTCGGAACATTCCAAAGAGAATCCACAAAGACAATTGGAAATTCCATGCCCTTAGATTGATGAATTGTGAGGAACGAAACACAGCCGCTGGGCGCATATTCAGAATCATCTTCATATTCCGTAATGCCCCCATCAAAAAGCAATCGAAGATATAGATTAAACAGTTTTTCGGTATCTTGGTCAATGCGTCGCTTGCCGCGATATTCATTTGCATTCAAAACGTCAATTCGATGCAAATATTCAAATTTTCCGATAATCTGCGTCAGTTTAGCAATGTTGCGTGCTGGACGGACATCAACCATACCGACATTCATTTCTGTATCAAGAATTCCTGCGAATGGGTGGAATTCGAACAACTGATACATAAGTCCGCAATAGGCGTAGTCGGTCGCTTTTGTTAATCCAATATGTTCTTTGCCTTTACGCCTAACCCATTTTAAAAGTTTTTCGTTTTCTGGTTGCGTAAGAAACTCGTTTGCCATCACAATGCAATTACGATAGTAAGTCAAATGTTCCGGCTGCAAGAACGTATAGTCTCCGTTTTCCAAGCCATGCACATAGCGAGGGAACATGAGCATGAGGCAGCCCAAAGCAAGCTGAATTTCGTATCGATGGAAAAACATATCCGAGCGAGGAGAATAAACGTTTATCCGATTTTTCTCTAAGAATTGTGCAAGTGCGATAACTTTAGGATGCTTTACGGAATTGAAAAGGAATGCAATTTGATTGTAATCTGTGAGTTTGCCTGAATCTTTTAGGTCGTTAATGAATTGCAGAATCTTTTCGTGCCATTCATCGACATCTTCTTCGCCAGCCAATTTCACGACTGAAGGGCTATGCAGTGAACTTTTTTTATGCGGCTCTATTGTTTTGTCGTAACGGAATTTGTCCCACCGGAATTTGAAGTTTGCACCTTCTGTGCATGTCATCCATTCGTTGTAGAAATCAACAATGTCACTGTTAGAACGGTAATTGACAACGAGAGGAATTACTTTGCATTCTCCAACGGTAAATTTCTGAGGAAATTCCAAAATATTACGGATTGTAGCCCCTCTAAAACGATACAAGCCTTGGTCATCATCGCCAACTACACAAATATTTTTACGGTTCCCTGCAAGAAGAAATACAATCTGTTCCTGAATAAAGTTTGTGTCCTGATATTCGTCAACCATGATGTGCGTAATCTTGGAGCGAAGTTCTTCCAAGATTTCCACATGGTTTTCAAGCAAATGGTAGGCTTCAATTTGAATAGACGAAAAGTCCATCAAATTGTCTTCTGCAAGAATTTTGCGATATTCTATCAGTATTCGGCCAAGAGCCGCAATGGATTTGTCGGAGTCGAAGACCAACTCATCTGGATTCACCAACTCTTCGGAAAGACTGTTTACGTAGTTGCAAATAGACTCTGATTGAATCCATGTTCCGCCATTCGGAAGTACATTTTCTAATTCTGGAATGTTCCGAAAACGGTAAATGTTTTGGAACACCATATACTGTTGATCAAAACCATCCAATAGACGATAATTTTTGCGAAGCCTTGTAAATTCAAGATGTTCTTTCAGAATGCGGAGGCATAGCGAATGGAATGTACCGATGTACATTTCATTAATATTTGCAATAATGCCGCGAGCTGCCAATTCATTTGTAATTCGGGTAATCAGTTCTTTTGCAGCTTTTTCTGTAAAGGTCGCAATGAAGATGCTTTCCGGTTTTACGCCACATTCTTGTATGAGATAGATTGCACGTTGAACGAGCGTGTATGTTTTACCCGTTCCCGGCCCTGCCGTAATGAGAACCGGACCTTCGGCTGAAGAAATCGCCTTGCGCTGCCCTTCGTTCGCATTACCGAAATCAAACATGATGGGCCTCCATCACGCTAGGAACGCAATCTTTTTTCAAACAAAGAATCAATCAAACCTCGTTCATTACGCTCCTGAACTGGCTGATTGACTACGCAATTTCTAAGAAAAAGAAAAGGCGCAGGTCACCCGGTTTATCACACTGAGGCTCTAGACTAGCCCTTACACGATAAACGCGAGCGACCCACGCCCCAAAATTTTTTGCAAATACGCAAAAGCACCGCCAAAGGCGGCCAGAGGGCAATATACCGGACTACATCGCTGTAGCCACGATACACCGAACCATACCGCAAAAGCGGCATGGCTGCGTGAGCGTTCGCCTTGTCCTCGTGTAATTGAAATTGTCTAGATTTCAGTGTGAGAACAAGAGCTTGAAACTCTAATATGTCTATGGAGAATGATAGTAAAAAAGAGAATGATTGTTTTTACAACTTGCCGAGAATGGTTAACTGCACGCATTTTTTGCGTGTTGATGGGCTAAAAGGCCATATGTTCCATTTTGGAACTTATGTATTGCCCAACAGTCGCAAATTTTGCGACTGTTGGGGTGAACGGGGTAAGCCGGGCGTTGCGGGGCGGCGTTTACAGAAACCCCTGTCGCTCGGTCATACCCGTGCAAGCACGGTCGCGACACTCGCTTACAGGGTTTTGAGCACCCGCAGTGGGGGGGCGCGAAAGACGAAGGGAGATCCCCGTGATTCTATCGGGGCTTCGCCCCTCCAGAATGACAGCGGGGATGACAGTCGGCTGGAGCCAGGGGGACCCCTCCCCCTCAATATTCAAAAATCGCCCCAAATGCGTCAAAACAGCCATTTGTCATAATCTGACATCCAAGGTATGTATATTTGTACCAGCGAGGTTCTATGCTGGTAACTTTCCTTATCGTGCTTGGCATATTGGCCCTTTTCGGAGCTGGTGACGCAGGGGATGCCTGCGCCATTACCTTGCTGTTGAAAGTGCTGCCAATACTCATTTTCGTGGGGATTTTCGTGTTTTTGACGTTCTGTAGCGGGTAAATATGGATAAAATTTAATACAATGTATTGCTCTTTTACTAACTTTTATATAAATTTTAGTAAAAAAAGGAGCATTTTATGGGAACCACAATGAATACTATCAGCGCAAGAATCGATTCAAAGCTCAAAACGCAAGCCGAAACCCTGTTCGACCAGCTCGGGATGAACATGTCTACGGCAATTACCGTTTTCTTGAAGCAGGTCGTTCGTCTCCGCAAGATCCCGTTTGAGATCGCCCTTGACACTCCCAACGACGAGACCGTCGCCGCCATGGCCGAAGCAAACGAAATCGCGTCAGGAAAACGCAAGGCAAAATCCTACAAGAACGCAAACGTAATGATTAAGGACATTCTAGGCGAATGATGGAAATCAAGACCACTGCAAAGTTCAGGAAAGACCTTAAGCAGGCTAAAAAGAAAGGGTTAAATATGGCTCTCCTGCAAAAGGTCGTTGACGATTTGGCTGCAGGGAAAAAGCTAGACGAACGACACCACGACCACGCCCTCGTTGGGGAGTGGGTCACGTTCCGCGAATGCCATATTCAACCGGACTGGCTGTTGATTTACAAGATTTCGGGCGATGCGCTCATATTGACACTGACGCGAACAGGCTCGCACAGCGACTTGTTCAAGAAATAGGAAGAAGGCGTTGCCGATGGCAGCGCCTATTTTTCGCAAAAGACATCAAAAAGCTATCTTTGCAGAGTCCGTTTAGCCAGATGTGAAATTTTCGCCGATTCCAGTCTGTTAAGCGGACTTTTTTTATTTGCCAGGATTGTTGTTCCCGCGCCCACCGCCGGAAGGACCAGTGCCTCCGCCGTGTCCTGTGGGCCATCCTGCGCCATTGGGGTCGTTTTGTGGTTGTGCCATAGTGGGCCTCCTTTTACTTGGTCTTACCATTGTCTCTGATTACTCGTGATATGCCAGCCACCGCCTTCGGGGCAGCGGTAAACGTGCATCGTGATGCCCGTTGCGAACCTGCGCTCATTGGCGACCACGCCAGCTTCGTATTCGGTAAGATAAAGATTCTTTTTCTTACCGTCCTTGCCGCAGCATGAACACATGGCTATTTACCTCCCTTCCTCGCTCTAGTTTCTTGGAGTTGGCGATTGCGATTCGTTTGGGCATCATCCCATTGCTTGTTGGTTCCCGAAGTTTTCCAGTTTCCATTCTGCATATTGCTGATGTTATCTTCTGGTTTCATAGTAATAATCCTCTTTTTTTCATCTTAGACGAAATTGTCCTCGATGCAAAAACAAAAATACCTTGTTCGCTTTTGCGGCACAAGGTACTTACAGCAGTGGAAAAAAATCAAAAAAAAAGGGTAAGAGAAAAAAAGAAGGGGAAGAAGAAAAAATGAAAAAAAAATGGGGGTATGTGAAAAATGAAACTAAACCAACATTTGAATAGTTTTCTTCATTATTTGCTCCATTTCTTGTTGAGATTGCAGAGGTTTGTACATGTCAAAGTGAGTTAGTAAGCCGACTAGTTTTTGGACAGATAGTTTTGGGGAAAGCGACAAACTTGCATCTCCAACTATTTTTAAAAAGTCGGTTTTTTGATTTTTGATATTGCCTCTGTAATCAGCACTAATTACTCCTTTTCCACTCAATGAACCTAATACTTCAATGATATGTTCTGGAATCTCACTCAAATTATTTATTTTCGGGATTTCTATGTCGCCTAAGCTGGAAATAAGATTAATCATTCCTTCATTTATTCCTAAAGAACTTAATGAATCTGAAACAAATGCAGGAATTTCTTCCGCTGATTTTATATTAGGGATTTTTGAAACGTCTATGCTAGAAATAAATTTGGTTACTACAGTTTCGTAATCGTCTCCCTGCTGTAATGGAACAGCTTGAGGAAATTGTTTCATTAAGCGGTCTATGTCAACTTTAGGAGCTTTTTTGTCATAGAGTTCTTTTTCGCTCGGCTCAGACATTTTTCCCGAACTGTTTTTTCTTTTTGCTTCTTCAATTTCATCTTTTGGCGTTATTTTGAATTTGCAAACACGCCGCCATGTTTCGTGCGCGATACTTTCTAATATGGTCCTTTCTTTTTTTACATAACGCAAAGGAAGTTGATGTACATTATAATATCGACCTAGATAGAATAAATGATTTAATGGAATGCGGAATCCTTTAGCGTCTCCGGTTTTCTCGTCAGAAATATTGCCAAAGGTGACAAACATTTCCTTAACGAAGAAAGATTTATTTTCCTCGCTAAGTGAAGCAAAGTCTATTTTTTCCAGTTGTTCTTTAAACCATTCGCGAACATTTTTTAATTCATTTGCAGGAGAAGTTATATAATTTTTAATGGTTTCAAATTTTTGAACGTGGTTGTCAATCCATTCTTTATTGCGTTCAGAGGGAATGTCTTTTCTATCGAAAGGATAAACGAAGAAAAAACGTTTGAAAAAATCTATGGATTCCGTATTTTTGTATTTGGATATAAATGATGAAAAAGCTCGAATGAAAATAAATTCTTCGATTAAATAATGAAGCATTTTTTTGTCATCGGAGGAAAAGTCTTCTTCATGTAAACAAAGTTGCACATTGTCAAATAGTTTTAGGCATTTGATTTCTGATTTAAATAACGATTTGTTTAATTCACGCGGGTCGGAAGGAGTTGTAGAACTCTTAGTAAAATAGCGATAACAAAAGTCAAAAATTTTTTTGGAAAGAATACTTCTTTTCTTTGTTTCGTCTGCTAAATTGATTTGTGTGTCAAACACCTCGGACCTGATATATTCAATAAATATTTCAATAACGGCCTTATGGGCGTGCTTTGTTGATTGAATTTTATCGAATTTTGTTTTAAGGAAAGAAAAAAATTGCATATGAAATCCAATGTTTTTTAATATGGAGTCATAAGCATTATAAAATTCAATGCAACAAGGCTTTTGGAATTTATCGAACATAGAAAACAATATACCTAATTCGTATGTTATTGTGCGAACAATAAAAATCAAAAAAGCTTAACAAGCCGGGCGTTACGGGCGCGGCGACTGAGCGCCCGTTAGAAGGGGTAGCGGAAGACCCGACCAGGGTGGGATATAACAAAAGATCCCCGACCAAGTCGGGGATGACATTTGGGGTGGGGTCGGGGCTGAAGCGAGGGGAAGGCCTTCCCCCTTTTACTACTTAACCACGATATTCACGAGCTTGCCCGGGACCACGATGGACTTCACCCCGGAACGAGTCCGGGGCAGGCTCATTTTTATGCCGGCTTGACAACGATGTTGACCAACTTACCAGGCACAACAATTGCCTTGACGACCTGCATTCCCTTCATAAACTCCTTCACTCTTTCGTTTTCCATGGCGAGCTTTTCGAGGGCGGCCTTATCCATGTCCTTCGCTACACTTGCCTTGGCGCGGACCTTGCCGTTCACCTGGAACACGACTTCCACGGTGTTTTCGACGGCCTTGGAGTGGTCGGCTTCAGGCCAGGCGACGTTCGTGAGCGATTCGTTGTGACCGAGGATGCTCCACATTTCTTCGGCGATGTGCGGGGCAAACGGGTGCAGCAACTTGACGAACGTTTCGCACGGCTCGCGGTAGCGCTTGTCCATCTTCATCATTTCGTTGTTGAAGATCATCAGCTGGCTAATCGCGGTGTTGAAGCTCATGTTCTCGATGTCGCTCGTGACCTTGATGACGGTCTGGTGCATCACCTTCTCGATGGCTTCAGGGGCAGTTTCATCAACGAACACCGGGGCTTCATCGCTGTCGCCAACAACGGAGCGCCAGGCGCGGCCGAGGAAGCGGTTCATGCCTTCGATACCCTTGGTCTGCCAAGGCTTCACGGCGTCCAGCGGGCCCATGAACATTTCGTACAAACGAAGGCTGTCGGCACCGTAGTCGCGCACCACGTCATCCGGGTTCACGACGTTCTTGAGGGACTTACTCATCTTCGCCACGATCTGCTTGAGTTCGATGTCGGTTCCCTTCTTGAAGAACTTTCCGTTCTTCTCCTCGACTTCGTCGGTGGGGACCTTGGAGCCAGCGGCGTCTTCGTAAGCGAAGGCAAGAATCATGCCCTGGTTGAAGAGCTTCTGGAACGGTTCGTCGGTAGAGACGAGGCCGAGGTCGAACAGGACCTTATGCCAGAAACGGCTGTAGAGCAAGTGAAGCACAGCGTGTTCAGCACCACCCACATAGAGGTCCACGGGCATCCAGTACTTTTCAAGTTCCTTTGCAACAAATGCGTCGCCGTTGCAGGCGTCGATGTAGCGGAGGTAATACCAGCAGGAGCCTGCCCACTGCGGCATGGTGTTCGTCTCGCGGATACCCTTGCGGCCGTTCTTGTCCGTGACCTGGAGCCATTCGGTAGCGTTTGCGAGCGGGGACTGTCCGCCGTCACCCGGCTTGTAGTCCTTGAGTTCCGGCAACAGCACCGGAAGTTCGGCGTCGTCCACCGTAGAGATTTCGCCGTCTTCCCAGTGGATAATCGGGAACGGTTCGCCCCAGTAGCGCTGACGGCTGAAGAGCCAGTCGCGGAGCTTGTAGTTCACGGTAGCCTTACCGATCTTGTTGGCTTCGAGCCATTCGATGACCTTCGCGATGCCCTGCTTCTTGTTGAGGCCGTTCAGGCAAAGCGTGTCGTTCTGGCTGTTGATGTAGGTGCCGTCGGCAGCCCAGCAGGCTTCCCCTGCGAGGACCTTCGGGCGAACGTCTTCGGGGCAGCTTGCATCGGGTTCCATGATGCAGATAACCGGCAGGTTAAACTTCTTCGCGAAATCGAAGTCGCGGGTATCGTGAGCGGGCACGGCCATGATGGCGCCGGTGCCGTAGCCGGTCAAAACGTAGTCGGCGACCCACACCGGAATCTTGGTGCCGGTAAGCGGGTTCACGGCGTAGCTACCGGTAAACACGCCGGTCTTTTCCTTGGCAAGTTCCGTACGGTCGAGGTCGCTCTTCAATGCGGCGGCGTGCACGTATTCTTCCACGGCAGCCTTCTGTTCGGCGGTCGTGAGTTCCGGCACCATCGCGTGTTCCGGGGCGACGACCATGTAGGTAGCGCCAAACAGCGTATCGCAACGGGTGGTATAGACGCGGAGCTTCTTTTCGGTCGGCTTGCCGTTAGCGTCGGCAATCGGGAAATCCACTTCGGCACCGTAGCTCTTGCCGATCCAGTTCTTCTGCATGTCTTTGACGCCTTGCGGCCAGTCGAGCTTGTCGAGGCCCTTCAGCAGGCGGTCGCCATACAGCGGGATGCGCATGAGCCACTGCTTCAGGTTACGGCGTTCCACTTCCTTGGTGCCGCACTTTTCGTGGCTGCCGTCATTCAAGACTTCTTCGTTTGCACAAACGATCTTGCAGTGCTTGCACCACCACACCTGAGCGTCGGCGTAGTAAGCGAGGCGCTTCCCATCCTTGTACTTGCGGACTTCTTCCTTGCCCTTGGCTTCGACATCGGCAGGAATCGGGAGTTCTTCGATGGGGCGGCCCTTCTGCTGGTCTTCATCGAACCAGGTGCCGTAAAGGCGCTTGAAAATCCACTGCGTCCACTTGTAATACTTCGGGTCGGTGGTGTTGACTTCCTTGTTCCAGTCGTAGGAGAGGCCAAGACGCTTGATCTGGCGGCGGAAATTGTCGCAGTTTTTCTTGGTGGTAATGGCCGGGTGCGTACCGGTCTGGATGGCGTACTGTTCTGCGGGGAGGCCGAAAGCGTCCCAACCCATCGGGTGCAACACGTTGAAACCGCGGCTGCGCTTGTAGCGGCAGATGATATCGGTAGCGGTGTAACCTTCGGGGTGGCCCACATGCAGGCCTGCGCCACTCGGGTACGGGAACATGTCCAGGCAGTAATACTTGGGCTTGGACTTATCTTCGCCCGTCTTGAAAGTCTGATGTTCTTCCCAGTAGGCTTGCCACTTGGTTTCGATCTCTTGCGGATTGTACTTAGCCATGATTTATGTCCTTAAATTTTCGGGGGTAAAGATAGCAAGAAAAAGGGATGGCGGTCAGCCATCCCGATGTTCAAAGCCCTTAAAAGAGGGGAATTCATTTCTTTTCAAACCGATTAAAGATGTATTCAACAATTACTTCATCATATTCAATAGTCTCATTATCAACGGCAACACATTGAAGAACTGTACCCGGCTGATCTTCGTCCGGCATTCTAATCCACTGTTGGCCTTCTGTTTCTGCGTTACATTCAAAACTAGAAGAATTTATATCCTCAAAAAATTCATCCACCGTTTCTTTTGCCCAAGAACCATCTTCATGATAGCGGTAATAATTTTGAGATATGCAATAATCATACACTTCCCATCCATTTACCGTATATAATTCCTGATTATACTCGCATTTTTCCAGCAAACCACCGGCACGGTCGCCTACCTTGGCATCCTTGGGCAAATCCAGGACATCGTATTCCTCGTCTGTCAAGCCTTCTTTTCGAGGGTCAGTATATTGTTTCGGTACAAGATTTACTTTTTCCCATTGCCCGGCCCAGCAATAGTAATAACTGGAATCGAGCAATTTTGGCAGATTATATGAGGAAGACAAAGAATAGTACATTGGACAAAGACCTAATTCAGGATCGTAGCCGGCTTTCACCCACACGCTATCCACCATCGCGCCATTCATCCAGAATTCTTCATCATTGTATTTATAGTACACCATTTTTCCATCTACTTCAAACGAGCAGGTTCCACTGGTAGAGGCGGAATCCGCACAGTTGTAAAAAGTAGGCTCGTCTATTCCGGTCCACGCGCCGCCTGTACACTTATAATACACAATCAATGTGTTGTCATCACGGCCATAAACGATTTTTTCCATGTCGTCTTCGTTTTCGGCAGTACACTCCTTGGTCATTTTGGCCAAACCATCAAAGTTTTCCCAAACACCATTGCCTGCATAAACAAACACATATTCAGGCGATGTGGGGTTCATGCCTGCCTGGAATATGTTCGTCGATCCATATCTCCGGCATATGTCACCCACCTGCACGCCAGCAGTATCGCAAGTCAAACTAATATCCCCTTGAACCCACGAACCGCGTTCGCATCGGTTATAGGTATTGTGCCCGTACTTGGGGTTCCCAACCCAAACCTCCTTGACCTCGCCCTCGTTTTGAGCGGTGCATTCATCTTCGACCAAGGATTCACATCCTTCGACCAAACCCAAAGAAACATTACACGAAAACTCAGTCCCTTCAGATGAAGACGAACCTTCCTCAACCGACGAAGAAGATTCTAGCCCAGTTTCTTCACTTGACGAAGTCGGCGTTTCATCGGAACTCGCAGACGAGGAATCATCGCCGCAGGCGACAAGTGCCATAGAAGCGGCAAGCGCAATCGAAGCCGCAGAAAACAAAGTCGTTATTTTATTCATAGTTTTTCTCCTTTATCCCACCAACGTGTAATGTACAATTTTGCCTTTCTATAGCCCCCTCTAGTTTGTAAAGTTTCATTTACAACGTAAATTTGTAAGCAGTTCTCCTTGCTGGCCAAGACTCTCCTCGCCAAAAAAACTATATTTGGGCCATGAAATTCAGCAAACTCATTCTGGCAATTTCTTTTATCGCCCTATTCAACGCGGCAGCTTTTGCCCAGGAATACGAACCGGACGTGGATTCAGCATGGGTCGCCAAGCAAAACGGCGGCAGCACCGAACTGAATAACGGCGAAACAGACGAGCCGGCCCCCGCCTGCATAGGCGACGGTTGCGACGGAACTGAACAAACTCAAACAGCAGAATCCGCCACGGACACGGCAAAGTCTGCCGCCGCAGACGAAGAAGAAGACTGTACCCCCGCTGATTCGCTTTTGCCCGAATGCCAAGAGACTGCCTCGAATGCAGTTGACAACGACGATGATGACGTCGACACGTACGACCGCTACATTACCGAAGACTCCGAAATTTCACGCTCCCGCAAAGAAGGCTTTTCCCGCCGCATCCGCCTAGGCGCCCGCGTGGGCGGCGGCATGAACATGCTCTTTGGCAAAAAGTCCGACGACTGGAAACTCGGTTACGAAGGGGTCGGTGGATTTTTCGCCAAGCTCCCCCTTGGCATGCAGTCTGTGCAGTTCTCCGTTTCCCTGGACTTCAACTACAGCCGTTACCTTTACGAGGCCTCCACCATTTACGGCGAAGGCTACGAGAGCGATGACGACGCCCGCATCGACATGATGCTCCTCGAGATCCCCTTCATAGTGCAATACGCCCCCGACGAAGAAGGGTTCTTCTTTGGGTTAGGCTTTGACCTTGGGCTCAAACTTTCGAGCAAGTCCTCTTACCACCAAGAAATTGACTCCGACAAGGGCATCGAAAAAGACAAGCGCAAGAACACTCTCCCGACCTCGGGAGTCTTGATGGGCGGCGTCGCGACCATTGGCTACGCATTCACCCGTTGGATGTCCATAGACGTCCGCGTATCGCAGTACTTTACCAACTTGCTGAACGAACCCGCCATCGCCGAATCTGAAGTGATGAATTCACAGTTGTACCCGTTCCATGCAGGTCTCGGGCTTTCGTTCATTCTCTAACAAATTCATAGGAAAACTTTTGTTAACAAAAAAATACGGAACCTTATGTTCCGTATTTTTTTCATACTAAGTAAACTTTCTTTTTCTACACCCTTTTTACACATAGATATATTTTTATGGGGACAATTTTTTAGCACAATTATTATAATTAAGTCGTATGAAGTCAAAAACACTCTCTCTATTGACCTCGGCAGTGCTTGCACTGGCTATTTCTGCGCAAGCCGACGAGTTTGACGATTTCGATTCTACACCGTCGGCATCCGCCTCCTCTGACAGCTCGTCTTACGACGGATCAACAGACAGCGAATTCGCCAACGACGAAGAGTATGCAGCCGCTTATGCTCGCTATAAGAACGAGCAAACCTCCAAGGCAGAAATCAACCGCCAGCGCACCGAAGGCTTTGCCCGAGTCATCCAGCTGGGCGCCCGCGTTCAGGGCGGTACCAACACCTTCTTTGGCAGCAAATCGGACGGATGGGGAATGGGCTTCATTGGCGGCATCGGCCTCATGGTCAAAATGCCCTTGGGCGTCAAGAACCTGAGCATTGCCCCGGAACTGGACTTCAACTACCGCCACTACTCCTTTGAAACCGACACCGAGTTCGGCAGCGACGACGCCGTCATCAACATGATGGTTTTTGAAATCCCGCTGATTGTGCGTTACACCTTTGAAGATTGGGGGTTCTTTGCCGGACTCGGTCTGAACCTTTCGCTCAAGTTGACAGGCAGCTCCGAATACAACCAGAACTTTGGCGACAGCGAACCCGTAACCGACAACAACGCCCTCGTGACCTCGAGCGTTGAAGTGGGTGGCATCCTTGACATTGGCTACATGCTGACCCGCTACATCAACATCGACATCCGCGTGGTGCAGAGCCTTTCCAACTGCCTGAACAAGGCCCTGGTCCCTCCCGAGAGCCGATTCCAAAAGGCGAACCTACTCTCGTTCTACACAATGGCCGGCGTGACCTACCTGTTCTAAAACAACAAGTGCTCTAAAGATTTAGACATTAGAAAACGGCACTCCCCCGGAGCGCCGTTTTTACTTGTAGCCCATTCGCGAGGGCGGTTACTTTTTGAGGTTCGCGCGTCGGAGCTTCGGGATTTCCTTGGAAATGAGGAGTTTTTCGACCGCAAAGAAGCTCTCGTGTGGGCGAATCGCCTCCTTGTAGAGCACACTTGCCAGTTCCGGTTCACGCGCGAGGAAGGCTATAAGGATCGCGTTCCTGAGGAAGAACTCGTCCATGTCCTTGACCTCGTACTTTTCGTAGAAGTCGGCCACCAGGCGAGCGGCGGTCGGGTAGTCCTTGACGCGGGCAACCTCGAGGATATTGAACTCGTCCACAAACGAGGCTGGGAACACGCCCGCGTTCACAAGGGCGCGAACCTTGCGATAAATGCCGACGGTATCGCGGACTTCCATGGGCACACCGCGGATCCACTCGATGTACTCCTCGCGGAACTTTTTCCAGGACGGGGATTTTTCGTTAACGGAGAGAGCGACCGCAGCGCTGTCACCCCGGGGTTCCGCCATGGAATCTATGTTCGCGAGGTAGGCCTCGAGGGCAAGCGTCCTGTACGGGTCCGCCATGTGCTCCATCATCGCCTTCACGCGGGCGGGGCGGCGGAGCGCGTAGTCGGCGGAGTCGAGGTACTCGGGCCAGCAGATTTCGCAGCTATCGAACACCTGCACTATGTGGGCGTCGGAGTGAACAAAGCGCGCCTCCTCCGCCTTGTTGTCGACCATCGGCGTAAAGATGCTGTTGGGCTCGATGTTCTCGAGCATGGACTTCACCATCTTGGAGGTGAACAAGAAGTTCTGCTCGCCAAAGAAGTCGGGCTCGCGGTGGATGCGCTTGAACTCCTTCACCAGCACGGGGTCGGTGCTAAAGCGGCCGATGTTCTTTTGCATTACCGGCTGGTCACTCGCAATAATGATGATGTCGGGTTCCTCGGGCGCCTTGTAGAGCGACACGTGCGGGAACACCACGTCCAAAGCCTTGAGAATGTTGAGGAACAACTGGTCGTTGAACTCGTAAGTCTGAATCCACTGCACCCAAAGTCCGCCCGGTTTGATGTAGCGGCGCATCTTGGCGTAGAACTCGTGGCTAAAGAGGCTCGCGACGCCACTCACCCAGGGGTTACTGGGCACGCTAATCATAAGGTCGTACTGGCGGCGGTTCGTGAGGAAGAAAGTCTGTGCATCATCGATGTATATGTGGATACGGGGGTCGTCGTAACCGCGGGAGTTCCACGGATAGAAACCCTTCGCCAAGGTCATCATCTCGTCCTCAATTTCGACGCAGTCAAAGTCGCGCAGCAAAGGGTCCGCCAGCAGGTAATGGGCGCCCATGCCGCTGCCAAAGCCCACCATGGCGGCATCGTAGGGCTCGTTCTTCACAGCCATGGGCATGAACGCCGTAGCGGCCTGCGTCAGTTCGTCGCCCTCGATAGGATGGCTGCGGTCCTTGCTCATGCTGGCGTCGGCCTTGCCGTTCGTCTTGATGTAGTAATGGACGTTAGATTCGTGGAAGCTGATGGTCGCCGTCTTGCCGTCGCGCACGATAATCTTTTCGTCGGGGTGCAGGTTCTTGTAGGCACGGAACGCACCCGAGGTGACGAGATGCGGGTCGAAGTTCACAAAAATGGAGGGCAGCACCATGAATGCCGCTATCACGTAGAACAACACATTGTAGCGGAACTTTTTACGGTACACGACCAGCAAAACAAAGCCTATGGCAAAGTCCAAAACCGCAGCCAGCACCAAGGCGCCCTTGAGCTGCAAGAACGGGAGCAACAAGAGGCCTCCACCAGCACTGCCCACAATGGAGCCGAGGGTGTTCCAGCCGTAGACCTTGCCGATGGGAGCTTCGCTCTTGAAGGCGCGGGTCAAGATCAGCGTGATGAGCGGGAGCGTCATGCCCGCAAAGAAACTCGTGGGCACCATCCAAAGCACCGAGAGCGCGTACTTGAAAACGCTCCAGCAAATGTAGCCGTCAGAGGTCGCATTAAAAATCTGGTTTGCCTCGTTCATCATGCCCCAGAAGGGCTTGTGGAAGTACAGCGTGCAGAGCGCAAAAAACGCCATGAAAATCTGCGCAAGCGAAAGCACCACCAGAGAGTCCTTTTTGAGGAGCTTGCCGCTTACGGCACTGCCAAGCGCGAGGCCCAAGATAAACGCCGAGAGCATCTGGTCAAAGCTGTGACTCGACGAGCCCATCAAAAGCGAAAGCAGACGAATCCACACAATCTCGTAAACGAACGAGGTCAAGCCCGTGATGGCCGCAATCCAGAGCCAGGTGCTTTTGGGCGGCATGGGAAGCTTGTGCTCGGCCACGTAATCTTCGTTCAGCGGCTCCTCGGTCGAGGGGTCAATACCCGCCTCTTCGTCGGCTTCGGCCTTGGTCGCAGGCGTCATGAAGCCGATGAGGCCAAACACCGCCGCGAGCAAAAAGTTGATGGACGCCGCCACGCAAAGTGTCGCGTGGTTACCGAGTTCCGGGATGAGCAGGTAGCTTGTAAAAAGAATGCCGATGGCGCTCCCGAGGCTGTTGGTAAAGTAGAGCATGGGAAGCGAGAGTTCGGCGCCGCTTTTGCGCATGAGACCCGCCGCAATAAAGGGGAACGTCATGCCCACCGCGATGGCGATGGGGAGCGTGGAGCCCGTGGCCAAAAGAACCTTTACGGCCTCGGCTCCCTTGAAGCCAAGGCCAGCCACAAAGTCGCTATCGAAAAAGAATCCCGTGAGCAGGTTGTAGAGTGGATGGTAAACGAGGCCGCCAATGCCAATGGCGAGTTCCACCGCCGCGTAACCCAACAGCGGGCGCTTCACCTTCTCCACGAATTTGCCCGCCACAAAGCTGCCTATGGCGAGTCCACCCATGTAGATGCAGAGCGTAAGCACCTGGCCGTAGCTGGCGTGACCGAGGAAGAGTTTGAGGTAGCGGGCCCACGAACCTTCGTAAATGAGGCCGGCAAAACCCGAGAGCGCAAAGAGGAAGTAGACAAGGACATTCATGGATTGTTACTCCTTCGCCACGGCAGGAATCTTGATAGTCTTTCCGTCTTTGTCGACAGCCTTTTGCCACGGCGTGAGGCCGACGACGTCATCGACGGGGAGCGAGAAGGCGATACCCCGCCCCATGGTATCGAGGCCCGCCTTTTGGTAAAGGGCGTGCAACACCGCATCCTTGATTTTGGAATCGACCAAAATCATCACGACTTCCTTTTCGGGCTGGATGGCGATGTGGAAGAACGATTCCGCCTCCTTGTTGGCAGTGCCGCGCCCACCAATAATAGTGCCGCCGCGTGCCCCCGCATCCTTGGCGGCCTCCATGACCGTTTCCGAGAACCCGGTGTTCACAATGCACAAAATCAATTCGTGGCTGTTTGCACTCATTTTTCGTTCCTCCTTACCACATCGCGGTTATCGCTTAGGAAGTTGAAAATGGACTTCCCGATGATGCTTGTCATAGGGATGGTATAGGCGATTCCCTTGCCATTCGGGATGGTGTGGAATTTTTCTTCAATGCTCTCGAGGGCGGCCTTCAGCTGGTTCTCGCCAATGACACTCATGATGATGGCGCGGTCCGAATCGGTGAGGCCCATGGCGGCGATGATCTCTTGCGGGGCGGTCCCCCTGCCGTAAATGACCATCTGCATGTTCACGCCGAAAGACTGGATGTGGTCCATGTAAAAGTCGGCCTTGGCGCGGTTCACGATGGTCACTAGAATCTTGAGCCGGTTCATGGACACGCGGGCACGCCGACCTCCCGGTGTACGCTTCTTCGCAATGTTCGTCTTTACATCTGCCATGGTGCCGCCTACGTGAAATCGATAATCTGTTCGTCGTCCGCATCCTGGATACGGCGCATCATCATGCGGTTCTTGAGTTTCGCCGTGAATATCGCCCTAAAGCCCATGACCTGGATGGTAATGAGGGGCGTCATGGCGACCATCGCCACAATGCCAAAGGCATAGCTCAAAACGGAATCGCCACCATCGTGAATCACGGAGCACGCGCCAATGGAGAGCGGCAAAATAAAGCTTGAGGTCAACGGACCGCTCGCCACGCCGCCAGAGTCAAAGGCGATGGCCGTGTAGAGCTTGGGCACAAAGAAAGAGAGTCCCAAAGAAATAAAGTAGCCCGGAATCAGGTAATAGATGATGGGGAACCCGACGATGATGCGGATCATGGAGAGACCTATGGAAACGCCAACACCCAAGCTCAAGGCGATGAGCATGGAGCGCTTGGTCACAAGGCCTCCCGTAATCTCTTCGACCTGCTTATTGAGCACGTGCACCGCGGGCTCGGCGAGCACCACCACCATACCAATGACAAAGCCTGCCACCACGAGCACGCGGGGCATTTTGGCGAGTTCCCTACCCAGCTCAAAACCGATAGGCATAAAGCCCACCGCCACCGCCGTCAAAAAAATCACGAGTCCCGCAAATGTGTAGCAAATGCCAAAACCGATTTGCATCAGCTTGGTCTTGGAGAGCCTGAGCGCCACGAACTGCAAAACCAAAAAGAACCCCACGATGAGGCTCAACGCCACCAGCACCTCTTTGACAACGGCGCCGACCGCCGGCAAAAAGTGACTGCCCAGCGAAGCGTCAATAGAATAGCTCGCCGCATCGAGGGAATACACGAGGTCGCCCTTCGAAAAAACCACGAGACCCATGAGGGCAAGAATCGGCCCTACCGAGCAAAGCGCAATGAGGCCGAAGCTGTTCTCGTTCGCGTTCTTGCCGCCAATGGCGCCTGCCACACCCACGCCCAGTGCCATGATGAACGGCACCGTAATGGGACCCGTCGTCACACCGCCCGAATCAAACGCCAGTGCAACAAAGGTCTCCTTATCCATCGAGATCATGAGCATGCCCAGCATGAAGAGGGACATGTAAAAGAAAATGATGATGGACGACAGGTCCTTTTTCCAAACGATCTTCACAATCGCCGTCACCAGGAAGAGCCCTACCCCGATGCCTATGGTTACAATAAGCAGTACTGGCTCGATGGCGGTCTTTACCTGCTCCGCCAGTACCGAGAGGTCGGGTTCCGCAATGGTGATGAACACGCCCATCATAAAGCACACCGAAACCAGCAGCAACAGCTTGCGGGACTTGGTGAGGCCCGAGCCCACATGCTCGCCCATGGGGGTCATGGCGAGGTCCGCGCCCAGGTTAAAAAGGCCTATACCCACCACCAAAAAAACAGAGCAGACGGCAAAAACAACCATCTGTTTTGCCGAGAAATCCACAAGGGGCGTAAACGAAAGCAACAGCACAATGACGGCCACCGGCAACACCGAGGCAAAAGCCTCCTTGAATTTTTCGGTGAGCGTCTTGAGCATTATTCGCCGAGGTACTCCACTGCAAATATCAGCGTAGAACCTCCGGGGATGGGACCCGCAGCGCGGCTGCCATAGCCGAGTCCAGGAGGCACAATCAAAATGCGCTTTTCGCCCGGGAGCATGCCGGCAACGCCCAATTCCCAACCGCGAATCACGCGGCCGCCGCCCAGCGGGAAGGCAAATTCTTGCCCGCGGTCACGGGAGCTGTCGAACTTGTAGCCGTTGGTGAGCCAGCCCGTGTAATGCACACGTACGGTGGAACCCGTCTTGGCGGGTTCGCCCTCGCCCGGCTTGACGATAGCGTAGCGGAGCCCTTCGGAGCCGTGCTCAAACGTGAGGCTCGATGTGTCGGGGAAAAAGTCCATCTTGGCGGCGATTTCTTCGTCCACCTCGGAGGAGACCAGCTCTACGCGGAAAATGAGGGTGGAGTTGGCGGGAATCATGGTGTAGGCGGTAGCGCCGTAGCCCATGGACGGGGCGATGCGGAACCAGCGTACACCGCCTTCCTTCATGCCCTCGAGGCCGACTTCCCAGCCCTTGATCATTTTGCCTGCGCCCATCACGACCGAGAGCGGCTTGCCCATGTCTTTGGAACTGCCAAACTTGCGGCCCGAGAGGAGCCAGCCAGTGTAATGCGTCTTGAGCACGGAGCCTGCCACGGCGGGCTTGCCGCCACCGACCTTTTCGTCGTAAATCTTGAGACCTTTCGCCACGTCCTTCCAATTTAGTTTGTCTACACTCTGCGGGAATTTATCGGGTTCAATGGGTTTGTCGGCGTGGACCAGCTCCACTTCAAAATACAGGTCGGAGTATGCCGGAATGCCTTCGAGGGAATTCTCGCCATAGGCCATTTGGTAAGGCACGGTAAGCTTGCGGACCTCGCCCACCTTCATGCCCATAAGGCCCTTTTCCCAACCGGGGATCACCTGGCCCATGCCAATGGTGAATTCCAAAGGCTCGCCGCTATCGTAGGAGTTGGCAAAAGGTTGCGGACCCGTGGCCGCGGCAGAATCCACAGCGGCGGAATCGGCAGTCGCAGCGGGAGCGACCTTCGCGGAATCCTTGGCGGCAGAATCCTTCACGGCAGCTTTGGCCGTATCGAGCAAGTCGGCGAGCAAAAATCCCTTATAGTGAACCTTGATCAACTGGCCCGCACGAATAGTGTCGCCGGAGCCTTCCTTGACCACTTCCATGCTATATGGCACGGCCCAAATATTGCAAGCTAACAACAAGACTAAAAAAAACTTTAATTTCGGCATATAAACTCCTATCCCACAAGATAGAAAATGCTAGTTTTATTGAGTAAAGTTTTTAATTAGAAAAACGGAAAGATTATGCTGTCGATCATTATCATCATTGCCATCGTCTTGCTATCGCTTATTCTTGCGGGCATCGGGGCCTACGTGGTCATCCACAGCGCCGACGAAAAGGAAGAGGTAAAGCCCGTCATTGACGTCTCGGGACAGTACGCGGTTGTAGTCCGGCCCGCACGGGAATCGATCACCGCCGTAAAGCCGAGCGAAGCCTCGCTGCGCTCCTGGCTGGAGACCCAGGAACAGCTCACCCCCGAACAGCGCGAAGAATACATCGCCCGCTGGAACGCGACCATCGAAGAAACCATCAAGACCATTGACGAAGGCGACAAGAACGGCACCGTCACCTACCGCATTGAGATTGGCCCCAAGGGCAAGAACTATTGCAAATTCGTCAACGACGAAAACTTCATTACCCGTGAACAGATCCGCAACCACGCCGAAATTCTGCCGCCCTACGTTTTGGGCTGCGACTGCAGGCTCCTGCCCAAGCAACCCTGGGAAAACCCCAGCAAGTCCGGCTGGAAGGCGGTTGTTCCGACACACGGAAGCACTTACGACGTCCCCGATTGGAGGCAACTTGCGTAAATCCCTATTATCTGCACTTCTATTAGCGCCCGCCATTTCTTTTGCTGCCGGTTCGGCCATCATCACCCTCGAAATGCCTGTAGGCGCACGCCAGCTGGGCATGGGCGAAGCCGGTGCAGCACTGGCGGACGACGCTACCGCCATGTATTACAACCCGGCGGGTCTCGCCTTTGGTCCTCTCGCCGACGAGTGGCGCATTTCTTATGCCAAGGACGGCAAGACCGTCCCGTACTTCACCAGCATGACCAGCCGTTCCAAGAACGGGTTCTTTTCAAAAAGCGAGCTGTGGGCCGGCACCGCCGACGGCATTTTGAAGTTTGACGGCGAACAGTGGGTGGACTACTACTCCGTGACGCTCCAGGGCAACGCCAAGGTCAAGGACGCCGTGCGCGTGTACGTGGGAACCGAACGCGGTCTCGACGAATACTCCCGCCAGGTCAAAAAGTTCAACGACATCCAGAACGCCGACGACGAATCCCACGTGGTCGAGGTCAAGATGCCCTGGAACCTGGTGGTGAAGGACACCATTACCGCCGTGCTCTACGACAACCGCACCGAAAAGCTGTGGGTCGGCACGCCCAAGGGCCTGTTCCGCTTTGACGGCAAAGCCTGGAAGAACTACGAAAGCGAACTGGGCGAGCACCGCATCACCTCCCTCGCGAGCCAAGGCGCCTCCCTGTGGATCGGCACCGACAACGGTCTGTTCGTTTACCGCAACGGCCAGTTCGAACAAAAGGGCAAGGTTCTCCCCAGCCAAAAGATTAACGCACTCGTATGGAGCGAAAACCGCAAGGAACTTTACGTGGCCGTCGACGGCGCCGGCATCGCCCGTCTTGTCCCCAAAAAGAGCGTGAACGACAAGGACCGCTGGAGTCTGTTCAACCAAGAAGACGGCATCATGGACTTGCAGCCGACGGCACTCGCCGTCGATAGTTCCGGTCACGTTTGGGCTGCCCACAAGGGCGGCCTCAGCCACTTCACTCTCCGCAAGTGGGAGCAGGTGCAGTTCGCGGGCAACACCGTGAACTCCATCTCGGTCGACCACAAGGGCGCCATCTGGATTGCAACCGACAAAGGCGTATGGCGCCACCTCCCCGACTACGCGACCGCAAGCGGACGCAAGGCAGAACTGGAACGCGGCACCGCCGAAGAAGAAGGCAGCGTCAAAAGCGAAGACGAATGGACGCACTTCCATTCGGGGAACGGACTCAGCTCCAACAAGGTATGGGTGGTGCTCCCGCAGGGCAACGACGTGTGGTTCAGTACCGCGAACGGCATGGAGCAGTACAAGGACGCCGACTACCAGCTCACCGCCTTCTACGAAAAGCTCTTGCCCATCTTGAACATCCCCGACCTTTACCACCTCTATGGCGGCCTAACCATCCCGCTCAACGACTGGGGAACCCTCGGCTTCCACGTGAATTTCGTGAGCTTCGGTTCGACCGTGGTCTCGGGCGACGTGGACGCCGACGACCTGGTGGCCTACAACAGTTCCGAAATCGTGGGCGGCTTCAGCTACGGCACGCGCTTCCCCAACGACTGGGGCCTGGGCCTCACCATCAAATTCTTCTACTCGGACCTGAGTTCCGGCGCGGGCGCGGGCGAAGAGGAAGCAACCACCTTCGGCTACGCCTTTGACGTGGGCGTTTTGAAAAAGAACCTGATTGTTGACAAGTTGAACTTCGCCCTGGTGCTGGCGAACATCGGCCCGAGCGTTTACTACGTAGACAAAACCATCGAGGACCCCATCCCGCTCACCTGGCGTCTGGGACTCGCGTACGAACTGTTGAGCCTCGCCGACTACAAGTGGACCATTGCCGCCGACTACAACCGCGAAGTGGTTTACGACGACGACAAGGGCGACCCCGAGCCGTTCTACATCGCCAGCTGGAAGTCCCTCTTGAACCCGGAACGCGAAGGCGACGGGTTCGAAGCGGTCAAGAATTCCGTGATGCAAGGTGTGTTTAACCTCGGTACCGAATTCATCTACTCCAACACGATTGCGCTCCGCTTGGGTTACCTCTACGACCAGACCGGCAAGCGAAACGAAGTGGACTTCGGCTTTGGTTTTATGCTCTCCGACGTGCTGCAGTTCGACTTCGCCACCATCAAGGACGTGGGCGACCACGATGGCGTGCGTGACGGGCAGATGCGCTTCGGCATGCTGTTCAAGTTCTAGCGGCTACGCCGCAATGTGAAGACTCACCGCTACTCCACGCGTTCCAAGATAATCAGAGCGCGGTCCTGCGTGCTGTTGGGGATAGTGTAAAAATGCTTGGCGATTAGTTTGTACCCAAAGTCCTCGGGATGGAACGTGGCGAGCTCTTCGGCGACTCCGGGACCTTTCATAAAGTACACACGGCCACCCACCTTGAGGCTGTTCGCTAGGCGCGGGAGCGTCTTGTCCATCCACTCGAAAGCGCGGCTGATGACGCCATCCACAGGGAGCGTCATGCTGCGGCTCGTGACTTTGTGCCCAAACACGTCAATCCCCTTGAGCCCCATCTTTTCGATGACCATGTTGAGGAAGTTGATGCGGTTCGGCCGCGGTTCGCAAAGCGTGAGGCGAATTTGCGGGTTCACGAGCTTCAAAGGGATTCCCGGGAAGCCGGCGCCGCTCCCCACGTCGATCATGCGGGCTGGCCACTGCGGCACGTAGGCGTTGATGAGCGTACAGTCGGCATAGTGGCGCTCCACCATCGTCTCGAAAGCATTCAGGCGCGTAAGGTCCTGGTCGTCGTTGTTCGCGCGCAGCAGCTGGTGGAATTCCCAGAACTGCTTGAGGGTCGGCTCCTGGAGTTCCACACCGTAGTAGTGCAGCAACTTGTCGAGACCCGCGAGCGAGGGCGTCACGCGCTTGCCGTTAAACAGCGGGAACTCGGTGCGGGGCGCCTTGAGGTGCGGCACAAACGCTTTGCCCACCGCATCGGCGGCACGGGCGGGAGTTCTACGAAACGGCTTTTTGGACCAGCTGGAATTTGCCATACCATAAATTTAAAAATATACGGAACATTTTTCACCAAAAATCCGTTTATAAGGTATGGACCTCAAATGTTTTTTATTTTGGACGGCGCGGTTATCGTTGTTTGCCCTCCTGAGCGCCGCAGGCACGGGACACGCCGTAAACGAAGCCGACATATTTGACTGGTGGGACGGCGGGATCATTACACCGGAACAGGCGCAAGAGATGCTTGCCCTGCTGGACGAGGGCAACGAGGGCGAAGCCTGCCTCCTGGCCGAGGTATACGCGCAGGAGCCGTGCGCCGAACGCAAAAGAATTGCCGACACCCGTCGCAAAAAACGCACCGCAAATCAAAAAAGCCCGGGGATCATCCCGCACGGGAGCGCCACTTGGAAGGCTCGACTCGATTCCACTGGCCGCATCGAGAGCCTCCGCGAAGAACTCGACCTTTCGTTTTACCGCTACACCCTCCGGCTCGGCACGCAGGAACTGCTCACCTACAAAAACGGCGGGAACGAAGCCCACCTCGGTCAAATCTCCACCAAGGAACTCCACAGCCACTTTCCGCTCGACACCCTGTGGGGAACCGCCCTCCTCTACCCCATCGGGAACTTCCACCTGGCAGGCCTCCTGGACACGAGCCGCACCGTGCAAGCCCGCGGTGGCTACACCTTCAACAGCAAAAGCAGCGCCGAGGGGATCTTTTGGTTCCGCAAGAACCACCGCGAGAAACCAATCTATTCGGGGGCATTACAGACAAAGTTTAACCTCGGGAAAATTTCGGGCTGGTGGGAGGCGGGTCAAAAAAAGCCCCTGGTCAAGGCGGAACTCTCGCAAACAGGGATACCCTCGTGGAAGACCACCCTGTATGCGCACGGGGACTCCGTCCCGAGTTTCGCCCGGCTAAGCCCGGGTATTTTAAAGAGCCGCCTCTGGGGTTCGCAAACCGTTTCCGCCACAGCTAAGAACTTCCTCGACACCAAGGGTTCGCTCAATGCGCGTTTCATCAACCCGCTGCACAGCGACAGCGTGCAAACCCGTTTCAAGGCGACGCTCCAAAGCGGGCCGCCGGAAGCACGCGTGTTCCTCGGCGCCACCTGCCTCGAGGGCAGCGAAAACTGCCGCCGCACCGACTGGATTGCGGGAGTCACCTCCCAGGCAGTCGAGTCCTGGACCCTGGGGGGCAAAGGCAGGGTGCGCCACACCCGTGGGGAGGGATTCGGGCCGCCGAGGCTCGAATTGGGCGTCCAATACCAGGATTCCCCCAAAAATCGCGTAAAAACGGTAATTGTCGCCCCCGACGGGTTACCCACCAGGCGCCTCCAGATCCAAAACGAGGTGCATCTCCACGCCGATTTCCTGGACTTTTCGCTCACCACGACCTTCAAAAACAGCAAAAAAACGCCACTTCACCCTGTACACGGCGCAGTAACCACCCAAATCGCCTTCTAAAACGGCAATTTCAGCCTAAAAAAGGCATTTTTACGCTAAAATCATCCATAACGGATAAAAATCGGTGTATACTTCGGTAAACACAAATGTTCCGGCCCGGATGGATTTTGGGGCATGCGAAAGCTAATTTTTTGGCATACCCAAACACTCCCTGACCCCTTTAGGTTACCTCCTTTACCTGAAGGGGTCTTTTTTTTACCCCGGCAAGGCGGCAGCCATTATTTTGTCAGTATCATATCCGCAGCGTCGTCGCAAATCGCGGCGAGCATGCGCTCGTGCGCACAGACTTCGGGCGAGACGCCTTCCAAGGTTCCCGTGGTGTAAAACGAAGTGCAGGCGCACTCATGCGCCGTGCAGCGATGCCGAATGGCGCAGCCCTCGCAGGCGGCCTTGTCGTTGTGGACAAATTCATGTACCGCGTTAGCACGATGTTCGTCAACGCCCGTAAAGACATTCCCCTGGCAATAGGGGGCTTCCGGGTCCGAGGCGATGAACCGCGTGCATGGGAAAATGCTCCCGTCGGTCGCGACCGAGAGACCTCCCTCGTAAACATGGCACGAGTACAGGCGGTAACGCGAACCCTCCACGGCAATCTTCACCTTGTCGTGAATGGTCCCCAGGTAAAAGACGTCTCCCGCCTTCTTCTTTTGAACCCAAAGTTCCGCCAATTTTTGGTATTCCGCGCCGAGGGCGTCCAATTCCTCCTCGGTCCACTTGCCGTCAAAATCTACAGCTGAGGTGATGTTTTTAAAGCCCTGCGCATAGAGCCACCTGAACGAGTCGCAAAGTCCTCGGATATTGTCGCGCGTAATGACCGCGAGCACAATGACGTCGGTGTTGACAAGCGTTTTAATGTGCGGTGCAATGAGGTCAAAGCTTCCCTCGCCGTTCACCTGCCTGCGGCAAATGTTGTGGCGCTCGGCGGAACCGTCCAGCGAAAGGAAGATTTGGAAGTTCTCGCGCTTCATAAAATCGACGATCTCGTCGTTCAAAAGCGTGCCGTTGGTATTCACGGCAAAGCGCACGACAAAGCCCTGCGGCGCAGTTTCGCTTACCACTTTTTTTGCATATTCCACACCACGTTTAATGGCATCGAAGCGGAGCAGAGGCTCACCGCCAAAAAAAGTGATGTTCAGGCGGCGTTGCCTAAAGGCGACCGTGCGCCTTACCGCAAGCCCGATGGCAGCCTCCATGACCTCGTCGCTCATCACTTTGACGCGACCCGCATGAGACTCTTTGTAGTAACAATACGTACAACGCAGATTGCACTGCTCTGTAAGGCTCAGAACGAGGTTCATGGATACTAGACGTTGACCAGGGGCACCTGGATGTGGCCCACCGTCGAGGGCATGCTCACCACGGGATAGTCGTCCGGGAGGCACGGGTCAAACGGACTCGTAAACGCGCGGTCTTCTTCGCACTGCACCTCTTCGCCATCGGAACTGGAACTTGACGGTTGAACTTCCGACGAGCTGGACTCGGGCTCGGCGCTGGAACTGCTGGGCTCAGGAATATAGATGTCGCCAGCAATAAGCACGTCCACCGGCCCGTTGGAACTGCTACTAGGCGGCAAAAGACTACTCGAAGAGCTAGGAGGCTGCTGAACGTCCGACGAGCTGGTTGGCAGTGCATCCGACGAACTGGTTGGCAGTGCGTCCGACGAACTGGACTCGGGTATAAAAACAGCGCCGCCCAGGGGTTCCACCACAGAGCTGGATTCGGGGGCGGGTTCCGCTGCGTCGTCGCCCGAAGACGAGATATCGCAAGCCGCCAGCGGGAGGCTCACGGTGATACCCAGGGCCGTAGCAAGGGCGCCCCTCCTAGAACGTGTCCACTTGGACTCAGTAACAATGTGCTTTTCGATCTTCATGCTACCGAATATAAACTAAAAAAATACCCATTTTCAAAGGATACAAAAAGAATACAGGAAAATGCAAAAAAAAGGGGCGGAAATCACGTCCTTTGCGTTTTTTCACAAAACAGACGCCTGCCAACTGGGAATTTGTTGACGGCGGGCCGTTTCATGGATTTTTCAAAAAAGCGCTTGACACGGGAGTTTTGTGTATTTATTTTTACAATGCATTCTTCTCACCATATTGGCAGTAACCCGTAGCCTCGTCTTTTCCATGAAAAAAATCCTACTCACTTTGATTGCAGCCACGGTCCTTTACGCCAATGAGGCCGGCATGTGCAGGTCCCTTTGCGGGCCATGCGCAGAGACTCCCGAAGACGCCACCTGCATGAGGCTCGATTCCCTATGCAGCTGCCAAGCACTTTTGGATAACATCGCAAAAAACAAAGAACTGTTCAAGGAGAAAGCCCTGGCATCGGAAGGAAAGTCCAAGTTTTACTCACGCACAGTACATTTTAAGGACGGCGTGTTTGTGGACGCCCAAAAGGCAAAGAACCCCTTGACAGAAGATCAACTCAAGCAGTTTCACAAAGAGCATAATCGGGCTTCTGCAAACGCCGAAGCCCCCATCCAGGTTCCCTCCATGGGCGACCAATGCAAGCAAATCTGCACCTCCTGCCCCGCCGACACAAGCCTATTCGAAACCACAGCAACGGCTCCCGAAAACACCAAGAACCCGCTCTGCAACAAAGTGGAAGAAACATGCAAATGCTACGAATATAGCCGCGCCCTTTGGCAGGCGGCAAAGTTCCACGAACAGGACAGCATCGCCAAAATCGAAGCGAGCCTCAACCGAATACAAAACGAAAACGCCGTAACAGATTCCATATTTGGAGTGTGCGACACGGTTGGCGACTGTTATGTCATCATAACCATGCACCGCGAGACGGGACTCCTCGTTGAAGTCGCAAAAACCGCGACAGATGCAGCAAAAGATTCCGCAACCGCTGTCGTCGCCGTAGACTCCCTGGAAACAGGACGCGACAAGGTGGAACCTACAAAGAACGATGAAAAGCCCAAAGCCCCGACAAAATCTGGAGACATCTTCTACTGGGGCATAGGCCTTGTAGTGGGAAGCCTCGACGAGAACGACTTCCTGGAGAACCACATTGACGGCGCCAACGAGATGGTCGGCGACTTCAATATGGAGGCAGGTATTTCATTCCTATTCCGCTGGTATTTTTACAGCGCAGGTTCATTCCAATTTGGTCTGAGCGCCCTGTACCGTCACCATGACTATATGCATACGAACGGGCAATATCTGGGCGAAATTTCAAATTCAAATTCCTTTTTTGGCACTTCGTACGCAACCCTCTTTGTAGACCTGTGGGCCGAATATCACGAGCTACTTGCTGAAATTCCTCTTTCCCTGAGGATAGGCATCCCCATTGTCAAATTCTTCGCCCCCTTTGCCGACTTGACCTTCAGCGTCCGCAAGCCCATCTATGGCTGGAATACAGCAGACATTAACGGATGGCGAGTCGACGAGACCTTTAACTGGGACGGTGATTTCTATAGCGAAGAAGACTGGGAATTCCTTTTGTGGCTGGGGCCTGGGATTGAATTTACCAAACACTTCTCTGTAGAAATCCTCTTTATGCTCATTGACGCCAAGTCTGGAATTGGGCATAACTACGCCGACGAGAACGACAGTTTCCGCCTCAACCTGCAATTCGCCTGGTAAGAAGGGATTATGAAAAAACGCATTTCACTTTCATTTGCCGTCTTTTTGACAATTGCCGCACTTACCGCCTGCGGCAACGGCCCTCTCAGCCCCGACACCTACGAAGACGCCATTTATGATGTCTCTCGTGAATCTTCAGATGAGATCGACTTCTATAACAGAGAAAACGATACAGACGATGATTACTCTTATTCTGGCAGTTCGGCATATACTTCAGCCTACACAAATGGACAAACAACGCTGTCTGTGTTCTTGGAATATTACTTGCAGCTAAAAACAATGGATGATAACGGCTTAAGCGATGGGGACCCGCGTATTTCATTTACCCTAAAAACTTATCGTGACGGGGAAAAAAAAGATTCCATCAAGACTTCAACAATCAATTTAGGAGATAATGTCGGCATCTGGAGTGATAACAAATCCGTTACGGTCACACTTTCCAGCGGCATCAACGAGATTTATGTGTGTCCGAATTTTGTAGATGAAGACCCGTTTTTTGACGACAAGGAATATTGTTCTAATTACTGCTACGGCTTTGACAATGTCGGGCAAAAAATAGGCGAGGAAATACTACAGGACGATTATATGGCCACCCACTACGTACTTAAATGGTATGCAGTTCTGGACTACAAATAAGCCCTAACGGAGAGCACTATGAAAAACGTTCTAAAAATCAGCGTAGCCTTTGCGGTAGCGGCCCTTTCGTTTTCCGCTTGCGGCGACGATTCCAGCAGCAACGCATCCACAACATCATCCGCCAAGTACATCCTTGACGAAGCCAACCAGCGCTTTGGCATCATTTATGATCGCTGTTACATAACGGAGAATTCCACCCGCTGGGACGAGAATGTAGATACGACGTTTTTCCGTTACAAATTCGAAGGCGACGCTCTGATCGTCTCCGATGACAATGAACACGATGAGTTATTCACGATGACTGGCGGCAAAGCGGGGAGTATTTTCAGTACGTGGAAAACCTCCGGAATCGCAAAGGACTATGGAGACGGCGATGTGGAATACAGCACCTTTATAACCACTCTCCGTGTAACCGACCATAGCCTAAATTTTGCAACTGAATTCAACACGGACATTTGCTACGCAGAAGACGAACTCCTTTACAAAGCCGAAGACTTGCTATCTGCAGAGTTCGACATTGACGAAGATGACTTTGACCTTGAAAGTGACGGATGTGAAACCGTTCAAATTAAATATGACGGAAAGAAATATTCTTACACAGAAACCATGGACATTGATAGCGATGGTATATTGCACCGCGAAACATCGTTTAGTGGCAATGGAAAGAGCTGTACAAAGAAATTGGATTTACTGGACGAAATTTTCCAATATCCAAAGTCCGTTTGCAACGAAAAGGACATGAGCTCCCAAATGGAAAAAATCAAGCGTAAAAATGCAGAGGGTGAAAAAGACTATTCAGGCTATTTGATCAACGAATACGAAAACGAAAGCATATCCTATGAGGAATTCGTAGAATGCATCGCCAATGCCCTCGGCGTTGAAATTTGATATATTTACCGCATGCTGATTGCCGCCATCATCGGGGCTGTATTCTTTTTGCCCTCCATTGTATTGAATATCGCGCTCGCCAGTGGCGCCCCCTGGGGCATGTACGCCATGAACGGGCGGCACAAGGTAGTGCCCAAGGAAGTCCGCAAGGCGTTCGTACTGCCCGTCTGCATGCAGTTCGTGGCACTCTTTACACTACTCTCGGCGGGAGGTGCCGTGCCAACGCCCATCCCCTTTATCATCACACGCATTCTCTCGTTCTTTTTTGCGATCTACCTCACGTTCTACACGGCGACGGTCCTGTTCAGCACCAGCCAAAAAGAGCGCCGCGTCATGGGGACGCTCGCCATCGCGGCCACCATCTGCTTTTGGGTGGTAGCCTTTGGCACTTTGAACTGGGAGTAGCAAAATGGGCGATGTCAAAAAAGCGGGCATGCCCCCCAAACACAACTACCAAGTGGACCTGGACCGCATAATACGGCGGCTCCAGCGCACGGGCGAAGTTCCGAGCCTGCTTTTGCACGCGTGCTGCGGACCTTGCAGCAGCTACACCATCGAATACCTGTCGCAGTATTTCAACATCACGATTTTCTATTACAACCCGAACATCGCGCCCGAAGCAGAATACCGCCACCGCGTCGAAGAAATCAAGCGCTTTATTTCGGAATTCCAGGCGAACCACCCCGAAATGAAACACCCGGTGAAATTTATCGAGGGCGATTACCATCCCGAGAAATTCTACGCCATCGCACACGGCCTAGAAAACGAGCCCGAGGGCGGCAAGCGCTGCCGCAAATGCTTCGAGCTCCGCCTCGCCGAATCTGCACGCATCGCCAAGGAACAGAAAGCCGACTACTTCACGACGACCTTAACCATAAGCCCCATGAAGGATGCCCAGGTGCTGAACAATGTGGTGCAGGAGCAGTGCGACATCTACGGCGTGCGCCGCCTCCCGAGCGACTTCAAAAAGAAGGGCGGCTACAAGCGCTCCATCCAGCTCTCGCACGAGTACAACCTGTACCGCCAAAATTTTTGCGGCTGCGTCTACTCCATGCGCGACGCCAAAGATCTTTAAAAATTGTCGTCCCTATCGAACATGTGCGTCACAAACTGCACCACGAGTTCGCGGTAGGCAGCATCGCTAAAGATGGGCTTTTGCATGTAGTCGATGACTTCCTGGGAGAGCTTGCCGGTGGTCGCGAGCTCGGCGCCGCCCTTGCGGAACTTGTCGCGGAGCATGTTCAGGCGGCGTTCGCCACCACGGTGGTGCAGTGCGCGCATCTGCGGCGCCACCACCAAATCGTAACCGTCCTCACCCAAAATGATGTTGAACTGCTTGCGAATGGGCTCGTACACCACGTCAATGTCAGTCCAGGCGCAGCTTGAAAGCAAAATGATCTTTTGACCCTCTTTTTGAAACTGCAAACCGTGCATCTTTTTATTCATGTAGTCGGGGTCTTCCAGGCGCTGCCCCATGTACGGGTGAACCATACCCACAATGCGGTCCATGAGCACTTTCATTTGCCCAGGGATGCTGAACAAGAAAAGCGGGAAACTCCAAATGACCACATCGGAATTGATCAGCTTTTCGCGAATCATGGGGATGTCGTCGTCTTTCATAAAGCAGCTGCCGTCTTCACGGCCCCAGCAACTGAGGCAACCGCGGCAGGGAGTAATGTTCAGGCGGTCGATAAAGACGTATTCGGTCTCGTAATTACCGTTCTGTTCGAGGCCCTCCACAAACGCCTTCGTCGGGATCAAAGTCCCGCTGCGTTCATTTTTGGGGCTTCCTACCATCACCAGTATTTTCTTTGTTTCTGCCATAATCAAAGCCAAAGATAAAAAAACGTTTCAACCTCAACAATCCTAACCACTAGTCACCAACCATCAATCACTTCTTTTTCTACATTACTTCACATGTACGACCCGCGATTCCTCCCCATTTGCCAAGAAGACCTGGACGCCCTAGGCTGGGATTACGTGGACGTCATCCTCATTAGCGCCGACGCCTACGTAGACCACCCGAGCTTTGGGCATGCCGTGGTGAGCCGCCTCTTGGAGCACGAAGGACTCCGCGTCGCAATACTCCCGCAGCCAAATTGGCGCGACGACTTGCGCGACTTCAAAAAGCTGGGGAAACCCCGCATGTTCTTTGCCATTTCGAGCGGCATGGACAGCATGGTGAACCACTACACCGCGGCAAAGCGCCTGCGCAGTGACGACGCCTTTACGCCAGGCAACAAGGCGGGGTTCCGCCCCGATTACGCAACATACACTTACGCAAAAATTTTGAAGCTCCTCTACCCCGACGTGCCGGTAATGATTGGCGGGCTCGAAAGCAGTCTTCGCCGCGTAACTCATTACGATTATTGGAGCGACAGACTCAAGCCGAGCATTTTGGCCGAAACGCAAGCGGACCTGCTTATTTACGGCATGGGCGAAAAGCCAATGAAAGAGATGGTGCGTCTCCTCAAAAAAGGCGTGCCGTTCAAGAACCTCACAAGCATCCCGCAAACAGCGTACCTCGCCCCGCGCGGCCACGTGCCTGCAAACAAGAACTGGGAAGACCTGCATCTCGCAAGCCACGAGGAATGCCTCGCCGACAAGCGAACGCAACTGAACAATTACCGCAAAGTGGAACTCGAAAGCAACAAGATCCACGCCAAACGTATTTTGCAGAACGTTGGCGAACAAACGGTCGTCATCAACCCGCCATACCCGCCGCTCGAATACGGCGAAATCGACGAGAGTTTTGAATACCCCTACGCCCGCGCACCGCACCCGCGCTACAAAAAACGCGGCGCCATCCCGGCGTTCGACATGATCAAGTTCAGCATCAACACGCACCGCGGCTGTTTTGGCGGTTGCAGTTTTTGCGCCATCAACGCACACCAGGGCAAGTTCATTGCGAGCCGCAGCCGCGAGAGCATTTTGCGCGAGGTGGAAAAAGTCACGCAAATGGAAGGCTTTGCCGGGACAATCACCGATTTGGGCGGTCCCAGCGCGAACATGTACAAGATGCGCGGACGCGACCGCTGCCGTTGCGAAAAGTGCGCCCGCCCGAGTTGTGTGTTTCCCAAGATTTGCGACAACATGGACACGCACCACGCCGAACTCTTGAGCCTGTACCGCGAAATCCGCGCGAACCCGAAGGTAAAGCACCTGTTTATCGGTAGCGGCGTGCGCTACGACCTGCTATTGCAAGAGACCGACGACGAGGCGCTCCGCAAGGACCACGAGGAATACGCCCGCGAGCTCATTGACTACCATGTGAGCGGCCGCCTCAAGGTCGCCCCCGAGCACACGAGCGAAGCGGTGCTCAAGCTCATCCGCAAGCCGAGTTTTTCGCTGTTCCGCAAATTCAAGGAATTCTTTGACGCCGAATGCAAGCGCATTGGCAAGCGACAGCAGATTATCCCTTACTTTATCAGTAGCCACCCCGGGTGTACCGAAGCCGACATGGCGGAACTCGCCCTCGAGACCAAACAACTGGGCTTTCAACTGGAGCAGGTGCAGGACTTCACACCGACCCCCATGACCATCGCCACGGAGATGTTCTACGCCGAGATGCTCCCCGACGGGAGCCCGCTCTATGTGGCAAAAACACCCTCGCAAAAGGCGGGGCAAAAACAGTTCTTCTTCTGGTACATCCCCGAGAACCGCCCCAAAATCCGCGCGGTACTCGAACGCCTCAAGATGGGCAAACTCTCACGGCTGCTCTTAAGCCGCACGGCAAACGCCGAAGGCAAGGAATACCATCCCAGTGAGGAACGCGAGGCCAACCCGGAGGCCCGTGAACGAGAGCGGCAAAAGCGCGAAGAGCGCGCCCAAATCATGAAACCAAAAAAAGAAAAGAAACGCTGGACCGAAGAGGAACGCGAACAACGCAACCTCGAACGCGACGAGTACTTTGAAAAACGCCGCCGCGCCCAGGACCCAGCCTTCAATCACGGGCCCAAAAAGAAGGAACGCTTCGGCAAAAAGAGCCCGTGGGGGAAGTAGCCCCTGCCGCGGCTCACGATCTCGCCAAGACGCTCCACCACTCCGTGCTTATTCTTTCTTGCACAACCTTGTAACCGGCTTCGTCGAACCACTTGAGAATGTAATCCTTCTCGGTCAACAACTGCCCGCTAATGATGAGCTCCCCGCCAGGGGCGAGCAGGTACTCGATGTCGTCACGGAGCGGCCATAGTTCGCTGCGAATCATGTTGCACAAGATGACATCGAACTTGGTGCCGTCCTTGAAGGCGTCCAAAAAGCCCAGAAGGCAATCGCTCTGGCCAAAACCGTTGCGTTCAAAGTTCTCCGCTATGCAGGGGATAGTGAGCGGGTCAATCTCGGTGCCCACGGCGAGCTTGGCTCCCATGCGGCGGGCGAACATCGCCAATATTCCCGTACCGGTACCGATGTCCAATACAGTCTTGCCCTTGAAATCGATATTCTCCATGAGCGTCGCGCAACTGCTCGTGGTGTCATGTTCACCGGTGCCAAAGGCAGTCTTCGCTTCAAGTTCCAGCACAACGGCATTCGGGTCCTCGGGTTTGAAATCGACCCAGGGCGGGCGCACCCACAGGCGGGGCGAAACCGAAACAGGCTGGGCGCGGTCACGCCACCACTTGTCCCAATCCTTCGCGGGCTCCTCGGTCACGGCAAAGTGATATTGCGGGAACTCCGCCACAATGCGGTCCCTCTCGGCCTTGTCGCCCGTATAAAAGCAAAAATCCGTACGACCATCGGCCACCGGGTCCAATTCCTCGAGCGTCGCGACGCCCGCCTCAAAAAGCAGGTAGCTCGCCAGTTCAAAATCTTCGGTAGGGCAATATCCCTGAGCCTTGTACCAGGTATCGACTTTCTTCATGCCAAAAATGTACAAAAAAAGGCCGCGGCCCACGCTGCGACCTATTTCACAAATTGCGGTCAACGACCGCATCGTCAGTTAAAGAAGGACAATGCTGTACGGAGGAAGCGCCTTGCCGTTGTCGATCTTTTCGACCTTGTCGCCGTCGTAAACGTAGACGGATTCTTCACCGTAGCTACGGTCACCAATGTAGACCTTGCCTGTGGCCTGGTCAACAGCAATGGAGCCTTCGGCATCGGCAACACCCTTGATGGTTTCGGTATCACCCTTTTCGAGATCCACTTCCACAACCGGCACATCGCCGTAGCTCTTGTAAATGGCTACGTAGGCTTCGTTGTCGTCGGCGTTCACGGCCATCGCAGAGACGCCGCCACCCAGCTTTTTGCCAGAGACAAAGAGCTTGGAGCTTTTCTTGGAGAGGTCCAGCTTTTCGATGCCGCGATTATCGTCGGCGTCGGTTCCCCAGGCGTCGTTGTAATCACCCTGGGATGCTACGAAAATGCCGGCCTTGGCCTTGGCCATGGCCATGGGGTTCTGGGTCACCAAGGAAATGGTGTCGAGAAGTTCACCATCACTGAGCTTGTACATGGCAACAAGACCATTGGGGTAAACAGTCACATAGTTAGTGTCGACCTTCTTGCTGTAATAACGGTTGAAGAGCACGAACAGCGTGTCGCCGCTGACTTCGAGGTCCGTGGCGTGCGGGTTGCCATCTTCGCCAATGGCGAAGTCGCCGGTATTCACGGTCTTCTTAGTCTTGCCGTCCTTCACGGCGACCTTGATGAGCTTGTCGGCACCATCCAGGGCAACCCAGGCTTCATCCTTGCTCGCCATCACTACGTCGGCGGGGTTGGAGAAATCGTCCAGGGAAACCTGCCACGTGACTTCGTTCTTTTCGGTATTGAAGAGAACGAGGTTATCGGCACCGTAGCGTTCCAGAACAAAGAGGTTTCCTCCAGCAGAGACCAGCTTGGCATCCTGATGGAATTCAATTCCCTCGCTGGCGACCTTGCCGTCTTTGATGGCATGGAGTTCACCCGCCGTATAGTCCGTGCCAAACACGTAAACGCTGGCAGCCGTTGCTGTCTGCTCCGCATCTTCCTCGGGAGCGGAAGAAGAAGAGGAGTCGTCACCGCAAGCCTGCATAAAGAAAGCAAGGGAACTTGCAGCCAAGAGTGTTAAGAATTTGTTATTCATATCGTTTCCTTTTTGTGTTATCGTAGCGACCCTTGCGCAAACTTTGCGTTACAGGCCTACGCGGGGGTTATAACCCCTGGGTTAATGTAAATCTCCATTCCCTGCCCGTGATGGGGTAGGGCGTAAAAATGTTCCTGTAGGTTTCGTCCGAAATATTGTTGACCGCAAAAGTCAAACGCGTTTTTTCGAGAGGCGAAAAACCGAGGGCGGCATTGTAGCCAGGCGTGGGCGGCTGCTCTATGCGGTTGGCTCTGTCCCCATACATTTTGGTGCGGTACTCCGCCGCAAAGGAGGCGTCCAAATGGAGCGGCAATAAAATGTGCCCTTCGGCAAAGTAACTATGCACGGGCTCGCCGGGGAGCAACTTCCCGTCATACGTCGGGTGGCCCGAATTGTCGCGCGGGTCCTGGACTGTCGCCCGCAAGGTCGTCTCGAAGAACTTCACGGGACGGCTTTGCAGTTCCGCCTCCACGCCGCGAATCAGGGCTCGCCCCACATTCAAGGGCTTCTTGATTTCGCCGCTGATAATCCAGTAGATTCCATTTTTTGAATGCGTCTCAAAATAGCTGGTACGGAAGACGGTCTTGCGACTGGGCGTCATGGCAAATGCGCTCGCCTCAAAGCGGTGGGCCGTTTCGTCCTTGAGTTCCGGGTTCGAGAGCAGCCCCTCGTAGGCGCCGTAAAGTTCCATCAGTTGCGGCTCCCTAAAGAACCTGCCGAACGAAGCGTTAAAACCATAGCGGGAATTTTCGGGGCCTAGCTTCAGCCGGAGCATTCCCGACCACGCCATGTCGCGGGACTTGCCGCCGTCCAACTTGTTGGAACCATTGGGGAGCACGAATTCCTCCCCCTCAATGTCGTCGTGAATGAACAGCGTGCTGCCCTCGCCGCCCACGTTGAGCCAAGGCAGGCACCACCAAGTGGCCTCTCCCGCAAGCGTACCCGAAAGGCGCTTGATTTCAAAATCGCTAATGGAACCGCGGGAACCGTAATACTCCCCACTGCCCAAAACATGGGCGCCCAACTCCATGTTGGAAAAGTTCATGTACGCCGACACCTCGGGAATGGCCTTGTAGCCCGCGAGCCCATATTGGAAAAAAGGAACGTTAAGATAGCCCAAGTGATCCAGCGGGTACGACGTGGAAGAAACTGTCTTCTCGAATTTTCCCGAGAGGCCCGTTTCAAAGCGGAGCATGTCGAAGTAGTCTGGAGTTTCTAAACGGTAGGAAAGCACCGCATTTTCGTTCACAAAGTTCGCGACCTTGGTGTTGTTGGTCTCCGTTCCCGGGATTCCCCCCGCTGCATAAAAAATGTTGCCCGACACCACCGAGAAGTAGTCGCCGCCGTGCAGCATGCGGTATTGAAAATGCCCCGAGTAATCGGTGTACTGGGAGTTGCTCCGTCTGTCCCAAAAATCATCGTCTTCGTTGTACTTGGTGCCGTTGCGGTTTTTGAAGGAATAGTCGTTGTCGGAATGCCTTGCCGAGAGCGACGCCGAGAACTGGGTGCTGTCGGAAGGGCGGGCAGTCACCTGTGCCGAGCCCTCAAAAGTGTTGTGGCTTCCATAGCTCGCCAAAACACGTCCACCGCTATGCACTGCATCCTTTGTGACAAAGTTGATGGCACCGCCAATGCCCGAACCACCAAAACGTACCGGGACACGGTCCTTGTACACCTCGATTTTTTCCATCTGGTTCAGGTCGATTTGCCCCAAGTTCACGGCACCACCTGTCGCGTCGTTCAGGGGAACCCCGTCAATGCAAATGACGATGCTCCTCGCCGCAATGCCACGCACGCTCACGGTCTGGAAACTTCCCATGCCGCCCTGCTTGTAGTACTGAATTCCGGGAAGCGTCGCAAGCACCTCGGCTGCCGAAAGACCGCGACCCTCCCAAGAAGCAGGCAAAATCTCTTCGTAGCCCGTGGACATTTGCAAAATGCCGGCTTCGTACCCCGAGACTTCCGAAACGCCCAAGTCGCGCACCGGCCCAACCGAAGCCGTATCGCGCGCCGCCAACTGGTCTGCAGGAGCATCGGCCCACAACGGAGCCGCCACGGCACACGCCCCCAGGGCGCATACACGCAAAAGACCGCGCGTTACCGCGGTATATGGAGCCAACGTCTCTCGCATCGGACCTCAGTTGTGGCAAAAACTTTTTGCAGGTCATTCCGCAAAAGGCATTTGCCTATGGCAGCCTCACAGTTCTTCTGACTCGGGGATCATCCTACAGCTGGCTCCTTCACATTCGAAAACATTGGTTCTTGCCAGTTTCGTACACCCTTACAGCGGCGGGACCGTTCCCGGTTTTCACGGGATTCTCTTACATGGGCAGTTTTCACAACCCCTGCAGCTTCTCACGGCATAAGGCTTTGAAAAAAAATAGTAAAATCCCCTCCAATTGAGTTATATTTTTTATGCATATGCTATTCATCCACCAATTCCCCGACTGGACCCATTTTAGGTTCGACACCCGGCGTGTCCTCGACGCCCTGGGCGAAACTCGCTTGCTCGAAGGCAGGCTCATCGGGACCATGAACATGTGCGGCCTCGGAAAAACCGAAAACGAAATCCTGGCAAGCGACATTGTGGCGAACTTCGCCATGGACGGCCACGACCTCGACCTGGACGCAATCCAAAAAGAGGTGGAACTCCGGAGCCAGGCTAAGCAGAACTTTGTAAAGAACTACCTGGGCGCCATCGTGAACTCGGCCATGCCCCTAACCGCGGAGCGCCTGTTCAACTGGCACGCCTCCATGTCGCCAAGCAAATCCATGCGCCTGCGCGAGACCCCCAGCCGCATTGAGTTCAGCAACGGCGATTCGACCTACGTTTTTGACGGGCCCTCGCCCGAACGCCTCGAAACCGAAGTCGAAAACTTTATCAAGTGGTTCGAGACCTCGACCATGGACGGCGTCATCAAGGCGGCCATAACCCATTTTTGGTTTTTGACACTGCGACCGTTCAACGACGCCAACGGGCGCGTGGCGCGCACCCTTATGGCAATGCAACTCGCCCGCGCCGAGAAAACCACCCATTGCCAATACGCGCTCAACGTGCAGATGGTGCAGAACCGCGCCGAGTACTTTTGCATTTTGAACCGCACGCAATGCGGCAACGGCGACCTCACCGAATGGATCCTTTGGTTCCTGGGTCAACTGCAAAACGCCATCAAGGCCACCGAAAAAAGAATCGCCCCGCAAATCCAGCGCACCGCCTATACTTGCCTGCATGCGGGCACCCCCACCAGCGAACGCGAACAGACGCTCATCAACGCGGTCATGGCAGGCTCTCTCCCGCAAAACTTTACCGCAAAGGACGCCGCCGGCCTGTTCGGCACCAGCCACGACACGGCACTCCGCGAGATCCAGAGCCTCATAGAAAAAGGGCTGGTCAAAGCCAGCCCCAAGGGCGGGCGCAGCCAAAAGTACGCCCTCGCCGAATCTGTCTAAACTACGCTAGAAAATGTAAGCGATTTCGAAACCCATAATCATGGGGTCGTCGCAACCGTAAATTTCGAACAAGTCTCCGCCCATAAAGTGCACGCCTACATCGAGGGAGAGCCTCTCCGAAACGCCGAACTTGATGCCAAGCGGAATCTCGAAGCCGTTGGCGCCCTCGCCACCCGGACCAAAGTCCTCGCCCATATAGAGGTTGAAGCCAATGTAGGGGACAACCTGACCGAGCACGATGTCGAACTCGTCTTCAAAGGCGAAGATGACCACGGAAGTCTCGGTGTTCATTTGCACCTCCAAAGAAGTACCCCAAATGAGCCTGGACCATATCGACGCATGCTGGATACCAAAGTCATACCTGATCACATCGCCCGTATAGGACTCATCGTCAAGAGGGATCATGACATCTCCAAAAATGCTAAAGACGGGAGTCACCTGGAAACGCAGACCCGGAGCCAAGTAGCCAAAGCCATCCGGTCCTACATCGTCCCCATCAAGGTGCGTAAAAAGCCGGTAATCCAAGTTGAGAGCCACTTCAATCCAGTCGGCAACAGAATAGCGGGCGCCCACCGTGCTTGTCAGCGACGTCAAGGGATCCTGATCCGTGTAAATCAGCTGCCCGCGGACCTGTCCCGTGCCGTTCGGCATAATCGGGAACAAGTCCCAAACGGCAAAACTCGTGGAAGCAGCCAAGGCAGCGATAGCGACGATTTTCTTGAACATATTTTCTCCTTTTGGGGCTGTTTGCCTGTACAAGATAACAAAATTATTGCGCGTTCTCGCGCATGCGGCGGCGGGCTCGCGAGCCAGGGCGATTACGGCGGTGCTTGTGGTGCGGTTTCGCCTCGCCATCGACTTGCTGGGGATGTTGTTGCGACTTGGCTTTTTGTGCAACCGGCCTGGGTTGCGCCGGCGCCTGCTGCGGCTTTTGCTGCACAGCCGGTTTCTGTTGTTTAGGTTGCGCCGGGTGCCTGGGCATGCGGCCACGGGCATTGCGCATTTCGCTCTCGGGCGTCTCCTTTTGTGGTGGCGGGAGCTTCTCGAATACCGCCGGGTCACCTTCGGGGATCCTGACGCGGGTCAACTTCTCGATGGCGCGCAAGTCCTGTTCCTCGTCGGGGGCGCAAAAGGCGATGGCCACGCCGTCCTTGCCCGCGCGCGCCGTACGCCCGATGCGGTGGACAAAAGTCTCGGGCTCGTTGGGCAGGTCGTAATTGAACACATGGCTCACGTCGTCCACATCAATGCCGCGGGCGGCAATGTCGGTCGCCACCAGCACGCGGATCTTTTCTTGCTTAAAGTTGCCCAACGCCTCCTGGCGGCGGTTCTGGCTCTTGTTGCCGTGAATCGCGGCGCACTTTACGCCCGCCTTTTCCAAAACGCGCACAATCTTGTCGGCGCCATGCTTGGTGCGGCAAAACACCAGCACCTTCTGCATTTCGGGGTGCGCCGCAAGCAGTTCCTTGAGGAGCGCCCCCTTGCGGCGCTTGTCGATTCGGTACAGTTCCTGGTGAATGCGCTCGATTGGCGTGCTCTGCGGGGCGACTTCCACACGCACCGGGTTGGGCCGGAGGATGGTCGACGCCAGCTTGGTGATGTCGTCGGGCATCGTGGCGCTAAAGAACAAGTTCTGCCGCACCTGCGGCAAAAGCGCCACCACCTTGCGAATGTCGTGAATGAACCCCATGTCGAGCATGCGGTCAGCCTCGTCCAGCACAAAAAACTCCAGGTTCTTGAGCGAGACCGCCTTTTGCCCAATCAAATCCAGCAGGCGGCCCGGAGTCGCCACCAGCACGTCCGCGCCTCGAATCAGCGCACGCTTTTGCGGGGCGTCGTTCACGCCGCCAAAAATGCACGTGGTCGAGATCGCCGTGAACTGCGAATACGCCTTAAAGCATTCCTCCACTTGAATGGCGAGCTCGCGCGTGGGGAGCAGCACCAGGGCGCGGCACGTCTTGGGCGCGCGTACTTTTCCGGAATCCAGTAGGCGCTGCAAAATAGGGAGCGCAAAGGCGGCCGTCTTCCCCGTACCCGTCTGGGCTATTCCCAGCAGGTCCTTGCCCTCGAGCAAGCTCGGGATGGATTGTTCTTGAATCGGGGTGGGCGTTTGGTAACCCACGGCACGAACAGCGCGTTGCAAAGGATTTGCAAGCGGGAGATTTTCAAAATTCATACGTTACTTTTGCAAGTTCAAGCTGGCGTTTGCCGCGCCATACAAACTGATGCTGTAATCCTTGATCACGTACACCGGGATCTTGTTCAAGAGCGGGCGGATGTTCGGATTGTAGTTCTTCTCGAACCACTGCATAAACAGGTTGTCGCGTTCGAGCCAGCGCAAGTCTTTTTGCACCGTGCCGCCAGCCAGGTAGAATCCGCCCAACGGGAGGAACAGCGTACAGGCGTCGCTCGCAAAGCGGGCAAGCATCTTCACAAAAAGTCGCATCATCTCGGCGGCCACCGGGTCGGTGTCGCTTGCGCGGCTAATGTACTTGGGACGGTCGTTCGGTTCCGTCTCCTCGATCTTTTTAAACGCTTCGTTGTTCGGAACGCCGCGGGTCTCTTTCCACCATTCGTACATGTTGCGCAGCCCCATGCCGCTCACCAAAGGCTCCACGCCGGGGACGCAGTTCAACTTTTTCGCCATATAGTCATGGAATTCCTGGGAATCCTTATCGAACGGGGCGAAGGTGGAATGCCCACCCTCAGAGCTCGCCGGGATGTACTTTTCACCGTCAAAGGCGAGGAAGCCTACACCCATGCCAGTACCCGGGCCAATCACCGCCTTGGTCGCCTTTTGCGGGGCCGGGTCGCTGCCGTCGGTGTGGAGCAGCTTGTGAATCTGGTTGGGGTCGTTCACATCCAGAGTCGGGATGCCATAGCTAATGGCCATGAAGTCGTTGATCACGAGCGTCGGGATGCCCGTCGCGTTCGTGATGGAATCGCCATCGACGCTCCACGGCAGGTTGGTCATCACGCACTTGTTGTTTGCGACGGGACCCGCGGCGCTAATGCAAATGTGGCTAGGCTTGAGGTCGCTGCGCGCGTCCACCGCCACCTTGAGCGTTTCCTTGATTGGCGCGTCAAGGCCGTCAATGTCCTTGCTGGGGCAGACCGTCTCCAAAATCAGCGTAAACTTGCCGTCCTTGTAGCCCACAAGGCCAAGGTTCGTGTTGGTGCCACCAATATCGCCCGCCAAAACGAGTCTATCGTACTTTGCATCGGGATTAAGCCATTTGACTTCCATAGTAAAACTCCATTTTTATTCAAAGAGAATATAGGAAATATTTTTAAATCAGGCGTTCGACCTTTGCGCAGAGGGCTTCGGCCTCTTCAGCCGTCGGCGCCTCCGCAATCACGCGAATCACCGGCTCCGTATTGCTCGCGCGCACGTGCACCCAAGATCTCTCCTTGCCCAGCCAAAGGCCGTCGCGGTCATCGTCCGTCCAGCCTTCAAATTCCTTGCGGACCAAAGGCAATATCTCGGCCACGCTCTTGTTGCCAAGTTCAAATTTCTTCTTGGGCATCACATACGCCGGGTTCTCGGCAACGAACTTTTCGGGACCGCCATCGTGATGGGCCATCCAACTGAGCACAAGCGCCGCCGCCACCAGGGAATCGCGCCCGTAGTGGAGCGCCGGCAGAATCACACCGCCGTTGCCTTCGCCGCCAATCACGCAGCCCTTCTCGATCATCTGCAGGCTCACGTTGATTTCGCCCACCTTGGCACGGCTAAATTCACAACCATACTTGGCGGCGACATCCTCGTTCATGCGACTCGTCGATAGGTTCACGCACACGGGGCCCTTCTTTTGCGAGAGCACTTCTTCCATGGCAATGGCAAGCGTGTATTCCTCGCCAATGCTCTTGCCTTCGCCGCTCACCAACGCACAACGGTCGGCATCGGGGTCCACGGCAAAGCCCACGGCGCAACCATTCGCCTTCACTGCCTCTCGCAAGTCGCCAAGGTGTTCCGGGATCGGCTCGGCACCGCGCGGGAACGTTCCGTCCGGTTCGCAGTGCACACGCACCACCTCACAACCCAGGTTCTCGAGCAAGCGCGGCACAATGTAGCTGCCGGCGCCATTCACGGCATCTACGGCCACCTTGAACTTTTTGGCACGGATGGCTTCCACATCCACAAACGGAATCTTGAGTGTCCCATCAATATGTACGCCATCGGCATCGGGGGCAACCTCGTACTTGCCCATGGTGCGGTAGTCCGGATACTGGAGCGTATGTGCATCGGCAAGTTCAAAAAGCTTTTTCACATCGTCTGGACCCAAGAAGAGTCCCTTGTTGTTCAGGAACTTCAAGGCGTTCCACTCAAGCGGGTTATGACTCGCAGTAATGATGATGCCCGCGTCGGCCTTGAATTCGGTAGTGAGGATTTCGACCGAGGGCGTCGTCGAGAGACCGACATCGACCACATCGACTCCGGCAAGGCGGCACACGCCCGCCACGAACTGCACAATAGCCTCACCCGTGGGGCGGCTATCACGGCCAATCACAATGCGTTTCGCCTTCGTGATCTCAATAAAGGCGCGCACATGGCTCTCCAAAACCTGCGGGGTGAGGGTATCGCCCACAATTCCGCGGATACCCGAAATAGAACGCATCAGTTTAGACATCTTATATACTCCGTTTTTATTCGAGTTCCGGAACACACGCGTAGAACACGAGCGGTTCCTCGTTCTCGTTGATTAAACTGTGGCTGTGGCCCTTCGGGCAAAAGTGGCATTGGCCCGCTTCCACGTATTCCACGCCGTCGTCAAAGAGCACCTTGCCCTTGCCCGCGAGGAAGAACATAATCTCGCTGTTGGTCTCGTGCTTGTGGTAGCCAATGGATGCGCCCTGCTCGAGCGTCCCGTGCATAATGCGCGTCGTCCCGTCAAAGTACATCTTCGCCTTGTATTCCTTCTCGCCGCCCTTGAAGTTCGGCAGCACCGTCGTTTCCATTCCTTTCAAATCAATAATCATAACGACCCATATATATAAAAATGCAAAACCGCAGTCAAACTACTTCAGCGCTTCCAGAACGTCGTCGGCAACCTGCCGGGGCGAAAGACGGTTGTTCTCGCAAAGCGTTTCAAAAGGCACCTTGTCGTAGAACTCCTTCGCCAGTCCGCGTACCAGGACCTTTACGCCCAACGTACCGCAGGCCGTCGCAATCTTTTGGCCGAACCCGCCCTCGGCAACACCGTTCTCGAGCGTCACAAAAACCTCGTGGTCGCAGGCGAGTTCCTCGACCAGCGCCATGTCGACCCCGCTGGCAAAGCGCGGGTTCACGAGCGTCGCGTCCACGCCGGCTTTCTTGAGTTCGAGGGCGGCAGCCACGCCGCGATCGTAAAAACTGCCCAAGGCAAAAATCGCCACGCGGGTGCCGCGATGCTCCACCTTGTAAGTATTGAGGCGGCTGTAGTCCTTGTCAAAGACATCACTCCGGTGAGTCACGCCGTTCGGCACGCGGATCGCCACCGGGCGCTCCGTCTGGTCAATCGCCCAATCGGCCATCACCTTCATCTCTTCGACGCACGTGGGGCAAAGGTATACCAGGTTCGGGATGTTGCTCATAAGCGGGATGTCAAAAATGCAGAGGTGAGTCGTGTCGTTCATGCCGTCGGCGCCCGCGCACGTCACCAAGAGCGTCGCCGGATTGTTGTTTGCGCACAGGTCCTGCGAGAGCTGATCATAGGTGCGCTGGATAAACGTGCTGTGCGTGCTGTAGATGGGTTTTGCGCCGCCCTTCGCAAGGCCCGACGCGAGCGCGACCGCATGTTCCTCAGCAATGCCCACGTCAATGTACTGACGACCCGCCATTTTGCGCCGACCCGCGTTAAAGCCAATGCCCGCCGGTACCGCCGAGTGGATTACCACCACCTTGGGGTCCGCCTTGATTTTGGCAAGCAAGTACTCGGCCAAAATCTCGCTGTAACTTTCACCCGTACCCCAGTGGATCACGCCGGTCGCCGCATCAAAGGGGGCAGCCCAGTGCCAGCCTTCGCGGTCCTCCTCGGCCCACACAAGGCCCTTGCCCTTTTGCGTGTGGACGTGAACCACCACCGGGCGCTTTGAATCCTTCACGGCCTTGAACGCCTCTATGAGCGTCGCGATGTCGTTGCCGCGTTCCACATAGCGGTAGTCAAAGCCCAATGCCTTAAAGTAGTTGTTGCCGGACTCGCCCGCCGTCGCGCGCAGTTCCGCCAGCGACTTGTAGAGCCCGCCGTGGTTCTCGGCAATCGACATCTCGTTGTCGTTCACCACCACAATAAAGTTCGTCGCGTATTCGCCCGCGTTGTCGAGCCCCTCAAACGCTTCGCCGCCGCTGAGCGAACCGCCCCCAATCACCGCGATAACGTTACCCGTTTCGCCCTTGAGGTCACGCGCCGTCGCAAGACCAAGCGCGAGGCTCACCGAGGTAGAGGTATGGCCCACCATAAAGTGGTCGTGCTCGCTCTCGCAGGGCTCCGTGTAGCCCGTGACGGACCAATACTTTTCGGGGTCCAAAAAAGCCTCGGCGCGGCCCGTGAGCATCTTGTGACTGTAGCTCTGGTGCGAGACGTCGTACACAATCTTGTCTTTGGGCGAATCAAAAACATAATGGAGGGCAATCGTCACATCGACAAAACCCAAGTTCGGGCCGGCGTGCCCGCCCGTCTTCGAAAGCTTTTGGATAAGCGCCGTGCGCATTTCGGCGGCCAACGCCTCCAGGGAGTGAACATCGAGCGCCTTCACGTCGGCGGGGGACTTTATTTTTTCGAGCATCATAGTTTACCCATATATTACAACCAATGTACAAAAAACAACCATCATCTTCGCCGGCTCCTTGACGAAGTCCTCGCAAAAGTCGTCACCAAAAAACGGTAAAAATCCTCGGTGGGGCGGTTGTCTGTCTTATTCTTGCGTAGCGTCACGAGCACGTCGCGCTTGAACTGGGCGTCGGTAATGCGTAGCAGCTTGATTTTGCGACGTTCCACACGGCCCCAGGTGAATTCGGGCCAAAAGCACACGCCAATGCCCGCGGCCACGGCGTCCTTGATGGCGGAGGTGTTGTCGCTCTCAAAACTAATGTCGGTACGTATGCCCAGGTTTTCGCAGAACTCGTTGCAAATACTGCGAAGCTGCTTGGTGCCCGCGAGCCCAATGAACTTTTCGCCGGTCATTTGACGGAGCGAGACATGGTCCTTTTTTTTGTAAGCATCGCGGTTGGGCACAGCGAGGAAGATTTCCTCCTCAAAGCGGTAGCAGGCGTCGCACTCGGGCGAAACACGTGCATCGCCCGCGACCGTAGTGACACCCACGTCGTAGAGGTTCGTAGACTCGTTCTGGATGAGGTCAAAGTTGATTTCGGGATGCAAGGCCTTGTAGCGAATCACAGCGCTCGTCACCAGGGAGGACGCCGCCAACACGTTGAGGTTCACATGCACCACCTCGCTGTTCGCCATGTCGCGTAGGCGCTGCGGCAACTTCTCTATTTCGTCATAAAGAGGTTGCAGGTGCTCATAAAAAAACTGACCATAAGGCGTGAGCTTGATGTTCCTCCCGCTCGACTTGAAAAGTGGCACGCCCACCTCGTTTTCGAGGTTATGGATTGCCTTGGTAAGGGCGGGCTGCACTATGCAAAGGTTCTTTGCACTCTTGGTAATGTGCTCGTTTTTTGCGACCTCTAAAAAATACTTCAAATGCGTCAGTTCCATAAAAGCCCGCCTTACAATTCATAACTAAAAGTGATGAATTTAATATAAATAATGTATTAGTCAATATCAATGGGGGATTCTACATTTGAGGCCGAAATCAAGGAAAAAACTATGCAGTGGCTTATCGACCTCTTTACAAGGAACTCCGTCGCAGAACAAATAGTGGCTCTCTCCGTAACAGCCGCCCTCGGGCTCATGCTCGGCAAAATCAAGGTGAAAGGCATTTCACTCGGCGGGGCGGGCGCCCTTTTTGTGGGCATCTTGTTTGGCCACCTGGGGCTCCGCATCGAAACGGACGTCCTGCACTTTATACAAGAATTCGGGCTCATCCTATTCGTTTACACCATCGGCATGCAGGTGGGCCCGGGCTTCGTGGATTCCATACGCCGTCACGGGCTCGTGCTTAACATCCTCTCGGTAACGGTCGTGCTCACGGGTGTCATCGTCACGCTATGCATTTACGCCTTTACAGATATGCACAACAACGTGCCCGTTCTCATCGGCATGCTTTGCGGCGCCGTCACAAACACGCCCTCGCTCGGGGCCGCGAATTCCGCGCTCGCGACAGCCGGTATGGACGCTTCGCTTACGGGCGTCGGGTACGCAGTCGCCTACCCCTTCGGCGTCATCGGCATCATATTGGTCATGATTCTAGTGCGCGTATTCTTCAAGCAAAACCCCGATACCGCCGCCAAGGAATACGCCGACGAAATCGCCGCCACCCGTAAAGAAATCGTCTCGGAGAGCCTGACCATCGAGAACAAGAACCTCTTTGGCCTGCAACTCAAAGAAATCCCTGGACTCATTTCGAGTGGCGTCGTCATCACGCGTCTCCTCCGCCACAACGACATCATCACCCCGAACGGCAAGACCGTCATCGAGGCAAACGACAAGGTGCACATCGTAGGCCTCCCCGATGCGGTCGCCGCCATGGAGAAGGTCATCGGGAGCCGCCTCGAGACGCCCATCACCAAACTCGCCTGCACGCTTACCACCCGTACCATTTTGGTGACGAACAAGAAGATGCTCGGCAAGACCATCGGTTCGCTCGCCTTCCCCGAACGCTACGGCGTAAACGTGAGCCGTGTGGTCCGCGGCGAATTCAAGTTCACCGGACGCCTGGACCTGCGACTCAAATTCGCAGACAAGCTACTGGTTGTCGGACCCGCCGAGGGCATCGACGCCGTCGCCAAGGAACTGGGCGACTCGCTCCAAGCTCTGGACCATCCCGAAATCATCCCCGCCTTCGTAGGCATCTTCCTTGGCATCATCGCGGGATCCATCCCACTCGCCATCCCCGGCATGCCCACGCCCCTCAAGCTCGGGCTCGCCGGCGGTCCGCTCATTGTCTCCATCGTGCTTTCGCGCAAACGCAAAATCGGCCCGCTCAACTTCTTTATGGCGGCAAGCGCGAACCTGATGCTCCGCGAACTCGGCATCACGCTGTTCCTCACGTGCGTGGGTCTCAACGCGGGCATCCACTTCTTTGACGTGCTTTTGAACGGCGACGGATTCTACTACATGGGTCTTGCCACTTTCATCACCTTCGTGCCTCTCATGGTAGCGGGGATTGTGGGCAAAATCGCCTTCCACGTAAACTACCTGTCGCTTTGCGGCATGCTCGCGGGTTCCATGACGGACCCTCCGGCACTCGCCTTTGCGAACGGGCTCTCTAACAGCGAAGCGACCAATGTGGGCTACGCCTCGGTATACCCGCTCACCATGCTACTCCGCATTTTGAGCGCACAGGTATTGGCCATCTTCCTAATGACTGTATAACTAAAAAAAGGACTCACTATGATCAATAAAATATTACTCGCACTCGCAAGCATCACTCTCATCGCCACCCTCGTGGCGTGCAACAACGGCGACAGCTACACGCACGAAGTGGAAAGCGCCGCCAAAGTCCTCGAAAAATAAACTACTTCTTTGCCGCCTTGCGGTCGTCATGCCAGGCAAAGAGCCCTGCGACTATCGTCCCCGAAATGGAATGGTAGGCACAGCTGATGGCGCAAGGCACCACGCAAAGCACCGCCTCGGGGTGGGCGGCCACGTTCTCCGGGTTCGCAAAGAACCCCGCGGCAAGTACAGTAGCCATGCCCGCGTTCTGCACGCCCACCTCGATGGCGATCGTGCGCTTTTTCGCGCTGTTGAACTTGAAAAGGCTCCCCACGCCGTAGCCCAACAGGTAGCCGAGCCCGTTGTGGCAAAAGACCACCGCGAGCACTAGCGCAATGAGGCCAAAACCGTTTGCAAAGAGCTGCGGGCGCACCGTGACAATCACGCCGCCCACAATCAAGGCGAGCCCAATGACACTCACGGCAGGCATGTTCGCCTGGATTTCCTTGAATGTCGCGCGCTTCCCGAAAAAGTGGTTGCACAAAAAACCGATAGTCACGGGGCCGATGGTCACGTAGAGGATGTTGAGGAACATCCCGAGGGCGTTCACCTCGATGCTCGTGTCGGCAAGCCAAAGCACTAAAAGCGGGGTCATGATGGGCGCCAAAAGCGTACTCGCCGTGGTCATGCCCACCGAGAACGCCACGTCACCGCGCGCCAAAAAACTCATCACGTTGCTCGAGACGCCACCCGGGCAGCAGCCCACGAGGATGATGCCCACCGCCAAGTACGGGTCGAGTCCGAACACCTTGGTGAGCGTAAACGCAATGAGCGGCATGATGGTGTACTGGGCCACCGCCCCCAGCAAAATGTCGAACGGGCGCTTGAATAGGATCTTGATGTCTTCGACCGAAAGCGTAAGGCCCATGCTCAGCATGATGATGCCGAGAATGACACTCGAGACATTCCCGTGAACCCAGCCAAACGCCACAGGAACGAAGAACGCGATGACCGCGCAACCGATTACAACGAGGGATGTGTAGGTAGAAAGAAAACGGCTAACAGCCTTGATTATCTTGAGCATGCAAAAAATATAGTCACTTGCCACTGCACATGGCAAGCATCAGTCCCATGGCAAGCGAAAGCAGGAGCAGCGAACCCACGATCCGGACAAAACGATTGTTCGAGAACAGTCTAAAAAAGATAGACCCCCTGGTTTTTTTGGAGCGGCGCACCGGCACCCCGTCGAGGCTCGCCTTAATAATGAAATAGCCTTCCTTGGACTTGCCCGCCTTGTCGATAACAAACGTATCGCCAACGATGGGCATGCGGATAATGTCGCCAAACACCCCCACATAAACGGAATACTCCACGCCGCCGGCCACGGCCTTGCCCTGGATCCCGTCCCATTCTGTAATCTTTGCCACGTTCGAAAGCGCCATGCCTTTAATATATACTTTTTATTTTAAGCGTGCCGCATTTTGCAACTATTGTTTGCACGCACAAGAACCTTCGTTTTGTAGATTCCCCCTACTAGAATGGGGAACGCATGAAATCACCGATACAAGAATACCTGGACCTGCGCAAAAACGACCTGATTGAAATCAGTGCCACCGAAATGCAACTTTCCTACGAAGCCGAAACATTTCCCATGGAACGGGAAGACGTAGACGCACTCCTCAAATACCTAAAAAAACTCCCTAAACCGCCCGAGCGCATAGCCAGGATCATCGGCACAATGGAATCCTTTGTAAAAGAGAGCGACGGGACCCGTACAGAATACCGGCAAATGGTTGCCGAACGCGAGCGCGAGAATGTCAAACGTCAAAAACTCAGGCTAAGGATTTTGGATCCAAAACCTAGTCCATAACACAGCGAATATTGTACTGCGACCCCTGCTCAGGGACGCCCAGCGCGGGCGCCTGGCGGTTGGCAAAACTCATCACCGTATTTGCATCAATCCAGTACACGTAACTGAGATTGCAGGTTTCAAACGCGCCGGGAGATGCAACCAAAATCTCTTTGAAGGCGTTCCACTCGTCGGCTGTGGGCATGTGTGAACCCTCGGGGCACGCCACAAACTGCAGGTCGTCGGCCATAACGGACCCCAGGTCCTGGAGCATCAACTTGCCTGAAGAAGTCCAAGTCCCGCAAACCGAGGAATCTGCAGTAACAGGCGTTTGAGGTTGCACGGAGCCACTGCAAGCGGACGCATCTGTCGCGACCAACTTGTTATTCTTGCACTCATAACATTTTTCATTTTGCATGATGGTGCCACCGTCGACACACTCGGTCACCTTCCAAAAACCGTCCGTGCAAAAACGTGTAAAGCCTGCAAGGGTATAGTCCGCATCGCCGGTGGTGCATTCGAATTCCTTTTGCAGCACCCACCGATCTTCTTTACACTCGTAAATACCGTCGGGTTGCTTCATGGTCGCCGTCTCGGTACAGTTTTTGTTGGGGACAGGCTTGTCCGACATGGACTCCGGATCCCACGCGTCTTTTGCATCGACGGGATCACTCTCGCTGCCACAGGCAATCAAGGCAAATGGCAGGGCCATAAAAAAAAGAATTGCGGTTAGTTTGTTCTCCATACTACCTCCATGCCATAAACATATAAATTACACATCCACTTTAAAAGAGCCCCAAAGCATTAATTGTTGTTTTCTAGTCCATGGGCTCGACGTCATTTTCTCAAAATATCTCAAAAAAAGGGTTATTTTGGGTCAAAAAGGCAAAAAAAAGAGGGCAGGAGGTCTCCTTTTTCCTGAACATTATGATATATTAACAGAAGTTAACATTTCAGGCAGAGGTTGTAGTATGAAAAGCCATATTCTTTTGGGCTCCCTGGCAGCGGTCGCTTTACTTGCCGGCTGCGCCACTACGCAAACCGATGTCCACACCGAAGTCGGCTACGTGGACAAAATCACCAACAACGTGGAGTTCGTCGGCTCTTACCAAACAGAGATCGTCAAGACCGTGACCTGGGCAAGCAAGTCCAAGTGCTCGGTATTTGACTTTGTCACCACAATTACCTCCCGCGACACTTCAATCCACGACATCATGAACATTCGTGCCGAAGAAACCACTCAAAAAGAAAGCGACGGAAAGGTAACGGATGTGCTCTGCCGGTACTGGGGAATCGCCGTCCGCTACACTCCTGTTGTAAAGTCGGGCCAGGCATGCGCCCAATCCGCCCCCAATCCAACGCAGCAGGTATACCGTCAACAACCTCCCAATACAATAAACCGAACAGTACACCCGCAACCACAGGCAAATGCTCCGCGCAACATTCCGCAATTCACCCCGGCTCCGCAGCCACAGCAACCTCCTGCGCAAACCGTGACCCAGCCTGCTGCACAACCTGCACAGCCTGCCGCACAACCTGCACAGCCTGCCGCGCAACCCAAACCGGTACAACCGCAAGCGCCTGCACAGCCAACGGCCCAGCCAAAACCTGCGCAGCAGCCTGTTGCGCAACAACCAAACGTTCGACCCGCAGCCCAGCCCGCCGTACAGCAAAGGCCCACCATCCAAACTCCCGCACCAACAGCCAAGCCCTAGCAGCACTCTATGAATAAGTGGTGGACAGTTCTCGTCGCAGGCGCGCTCAGTTGCGTCTTTGGCCAAGAGATTGGCTATGAATCCCAGGGATACGGTTCCCAGGGGTTCGAGAGCGTGTTCCCAAGCAACCCCCAGGGACCTGCCGACGAATCCGTCGAGCAAAATGTCACCACCACGGCCAACAACAACAATGATGACGGCGATGGCTCATGGGGCCTCCGCAAGGGTTTTGAATACTCCTGGCTAAAAGCTGCCTACGACCCCATGAACACGGCGCTCAAGGACGTTTACGGAGGCGGCTTCTTCTTCGGCATTTCCAAGATTTTCAACAACCGAAAAACAATTGAAGCCGTCACGAGTCTCGATTTAGACTTTAAGCTATTTGGAGGGAAACCCAACGACCCGTTCCCCTACCTCCGTGTCAATAATCAAAACTCAAACACAACCAACACCACAAGTTCCCAAAATCAAGCCGACCTGTACACCCAGATTATGAACGGGTATTACAACGGGGACTACAGCCAGCTTCTCAACCAAGCCAACCTAGGAACTTTAACAGGACTTGGCGGGGATGACGACGAAGACAAAAGCGATTTTGAAAAGTTCAAGGAGAAGGTCAACCTGTTCATGATGCTCAGCATCAAGGCGAATGTCGCCGCCCGCATCAACTTCTCCATCTTTTACGTAGAGCTTGGACCGCAATTCGGCTTTAACCTGTTCCATTACGGTTGGCTCAATTACAAAGAGGTCATTGGCTACAACGACGAGGATTGGGCATTCTTCAATTTCGCCATTGTTCCAGGAATCGGCATACGTATGGGCAGAACCGACTTTAGCGTAAAGTTAATCAGTGACGTTACCGATTTTTGGCGTATTTCCGAAACTTCCATGACAAGTCTCCAGGTGGTATTTACAACCTGGTACTGATTCACTCGGGATTTTCGATATTCAAAATTTCGGCTTCAACCGTCGCATCGTCCGGATAGTACTTTTGGGCGATTTTTAGCAGACGGAGCGCCTCGTCGTCACGCTTTTGGGCGTGCGCATCAAAAGCGAGATTCTTGAAGCCGTAAACCGCCTCGGCATTCCCCACGCGGGCGGCCTGCTCGTAGGCGGCCTCGGCACGATCATTGAACTTGGCATCGTACGCGAGGTTCCCAAGGAAAATCGCCGCGTCGGCAAAGTCGGGCTTGATTTGCAAGAGGTTGTTGAGGATATCCATCGCGACAAAGGGCTTGTCGTCTTCGGCAAGCACGTCCGCAAGCTTGTACATCGTGGCGGCATCATCGGGCCGCACGCCCAGCGCTTCGCGGTAAGCGCCCGCGCTCTCTTCAAATTGCTTGTTCAGGCGGTAGACATCGCCCAGGTACACCAGGAAATCGATTTCTTCGGGATGCGCCGCATAGCCTTCGCGGATCACGCTCACGGCACGTTCAAAATCATTGAGTGCAATATTCGCTTCCGAAAGCTGGTAGACAATACTGATATCTTCCTTGTCAAGCCGGTATGCATTCTCAATCGCACGCAGCGCGCCGACCCCGTCGCCGGTTTTACTGTAGGCTTCGCCCAAGTAAAGCCAGCCGGAAACATTTTCCGGCTCCAGTTTCAACGCGCGGTGGTACGCCGCCACGCATTCGGGATACTGCCGGAGTCTAAAGTACACGCTCGCCATGTTGAAGAGCGCCGGAGAGAAAGCCCCGTTCGAGAAGTCGATCGCCTTGCGGTACGTGGCGGCGGCTTCGGGCAAGTTGTCCATCTGGTAATAGCTATTCGCGATGTTGAAACTGGTGGCGACGGGGTCCGCGCCTCGGGATTCCGCCTTGCGGTAAAGCGTGATTGCCTGCCTGAATTTCCCATCACGGTACAAAGCGTTCGCACGCTCCATCAAATCATATGCGGATTGCGCCGCGAAAGACGGCACCGCGACAAATGCGATTGCAACCAGGGAGAAAAACGCGCAAGTCCATTTATTCATATTATGCATTTCCCTAATCCCTGAACTTCACTTCGAACGGCTGTTCCATGCCACAGAAAGGCACCGCCTTCCCCGCCTTTTCGGCCGGAGCAAACGTCATGCGGCCAAGAGCCTCGCGGCCGGCAGCGGCAAGTCCCGAACCCGCCGGAGATTCCTCGAGAACCTTGATGTCGTAAGCCTTCCCGCTCACATCCACGCAAAAACTCAAGCGGAGCGTCGCGTCAATTTCGTTGTCCCTGATTTTGGGCGGCACCTGGAAATTCGCCATCGTGCGGCTTTCGGGTTTCTTGTCCACGTCGCCCTTCTCGGTCGATAGCGCACCACCGCGGAAATCGGCCACGAGGTCGCGGCTAACGGTAGCGCCACCGTTGCCCGAAGCAGCCCCCAAGTTCATCGCAAACCGCGGACCCGCCTTGGGCGAACGCGAATTCGACTTCATGCGGTTAGGCTTGCGTGCAGGCTTTTTCTTTTCGACTTTCTTTTCAACTTCCTCGACCTTCTTGACCGCAATTTCTGTCTTCGTGTACTTTTTCTCGTGAAAGACCTTCCCCGTCAAGAACAGGTTCGCCATCGTCACGGAGAACACGAGTGCCGCACTCGCGAGAATTGCCGCAAGCAAAATAGCAAAGCGCTTGAAAATTTTCTTCAACAATCTCAACATTATAAAGTCCTAGATCCTTCGACTTCGTGCTACGCACTACGCTCAGGATGACACCGCAAAAAAATCCCACATCCCACACTCCACATCATCAATTACCAATCATCCCTATTCCGCCTGCGCCGCAATCGAGACTTTCTTTACCCCGGCCAGGTTGCACATGTCTATCACCTGCACGAGCACGCCCGTTTCGGCGCCCTTGTCGGCAATCACCACGGCTTCACGGTCCGGTGCCTTCGCGAGCGACTGTTTCAGGATATCCTGCAGGCTCGCCAGATCCACCTGGCGTTCATTCATATGGATCGTGCCTTCGCGCGTAATCGCGATCAGCAGGTTTTCCTTTTCGAGCTGGCTTGCGGATTGCGCTTGAGGCTTGGTCACGTCCACGCCCGTCTCGCGGGTAAACGAAGACGTCACCACGAAAAAGATGAGCAGGATGAACACGATGTCCATCAGCGGGCCCATCTCGATGCCCATATCCTTCTGCTTTCTTCTCGGTATGTTGAATTCCATAATCAGCCTTCCGCCTTTTCCACGAAATAGTTCTCTATCACGGTCGCGCCGAGTTCCATCTTCTGGCGCAAAATATCCACACGTTCATCCAGGCGCTGTTTCAGGAGTGTCAGCGGGAAAGCCACAAGCAGTCCGCTCTGCGTCGAGATGAGCGCTTCCGAAATGCCGTCGGCCATAAGCACCGGATTCTGGTTTCCATAAAGCGTTATCACCTCGAAGGTGGACACCATGCCCGTCACCGTCCCGAGAAGCCCGAGCAGCGGAGCGGCCGAAGCCATCACCGACACGATGTGGTTTCCCTGCTCCATGTAGCGCACCGTCTTGGCGAGGCGCACCTGCATATAGTCGCGGAATCCCGCAGGATTGTCCTGGGCCGCCTCGATCGCGTAGCAGAGTTCCCTGCCGAGAAGCCCCCCGCGCTTACGGAGCCTGCGCAGCGCCTTAGCAACGCTCGGCGGTTCAGCGTTCTTTTCGTACTCCTCGTTTCCGCCGTTCAGGTCCAGGCGCATGCGTTTGATGACCTTGTGGATATCGGCGCGAAAGAAATCGCTCCCGATGCGGAACCATCCCGAAAACAGGAAGTAAAACCCGATAACGCCCGCGATAAGAATCGGGAGCATTACCACGCCACCCGCATGGTACGTGTTTTCAAGAGACTCGATGAGTATGTAGTGGGTGTTGGACATACCCGGACTACGCTTCCTTTCCAAAAATCCTGTTCAAGAGCGCGGTGCTCTGCACATACATTTCGCTGGTGACCTTCTCGATCTTTTCGCTCAGGAGGCCGTGAAGGATCATCACCGGGATTGCAATCACGAGGCCCGTCTCGGTCGTCACGAGGGCTTCGGAAATGCCTCCCGCAAGCACGCGGGCATCGTTCGTACCCACTTCAGTAATCACCGTAAAGAGCGTGATGATACCGGTCACCGTACCGAGAAGCCCGAGCAACGGCGCAATCGTGCCCATGGCGGCCAGAAGGCCCATGCGGCGTTCGAGTTTCGGCTGCTCGCGGAGCAGGGCCTCTTGCAGGGAGCGTTCCGCATCTTCACGCTTGTCACGGGCGCGGTTCAGCACCGCAAAAAGCACCATCGAAAGGCTTGTTTCCCTCTTGAGGCAAAGGCTAGCCGCATCTTCGTAACGGGATTCCTTCACGAGCGCATAAAGTTTCTTGAGGAAGCGACGTCCCAGATGCCCGCGGTACGTGAGCACCAGGAATCGTTCCAGGCAGAGCAGCAAAGCAAAAATCGCGACAAGCATCAGCGGGTACATCACGATGCCGCCCTTCTTGAAGAACTCCTCGAACTTTTCGGTCCACGTAAGTTCCTTGGTGTCGGCAATCGCGTTCTTGACCGCCTTGTTCTGCAACACGTCCAGCGGGATCGTGACCATCGAGGAATCGGCACGCATCACGGCCTGCTTGATATCGGCGGCCATCTCGGGCGGAAGCATCGAGTTCCATTCGAAAATCTTGCCCTGCAGGGCTCCGGAACGGAGCAGCGCCTGCACATCCCCGTTATCCTGCGCGACTTCGCCAAGGAACACGGTTCCCAGACGCAGGCGGTTCACGTTCACGTCGGGGCGGCTACCCACCTGCGAAACTTCCCTGCCGAAGAATTGCGTGTATGTCAGCTCGTGGCGGAGCAGCATGTCGTCCATGAATCCCTGGACGGCACCGATCGTATTCGGGGTCTTCTTTTCCGCTTCGTCCGAAGCCTGCTTCAAGCGCAGGAGGCGGCTGTTCATGCCCACGGGATAGTCGCCCATCACATCGCCAAGCGCCTTGTCGATGGAAAGCTTCACCTGCGTATTCAATGCATCGTAGGCCGATTCCTCAGACTGGGCCTTTTCTTCGGATTCCTCGGTCAAACTCTTGCTTGCGGCAACTTCCTCGTTGACGCGACCCAAATCCGTCGACAGCTTGGAATAGCGGCCATCAAGCTCGCGGGACTCCGACTGGTGTTCTTCGGTCAGCTGCGATTCGGCATAGCGCTTGCGCCAGTGTTCCGCCTCGAGCTTTTCGAGCGAGTCCGCCTTCTGCAGGCGAATGCGGGTCAGCGCATCAACTTCACGCTGGAGATTCTTCACTTCTTCGAGCTGGAGGGAATCCTTGATGCGGGCCTGGTCTTCGGGCGTTGCTTTCTTTTCGCCGGAATCAGACCACGGCCATGCGAATGCGGATGTAGCGCACAGGAGGACTGCGATTAACTTTCTCATTTTTCACCTCCCACGATAGAGAGGCTTACCGGCAACTTCACGACCTGGGGAGGCTTCTTCGCCTGCTTTACGTCAAGCGCAAGTTTCACGGCGGCACGTTCTTCGAGATTCAGGTTCTCGTTCCATTCGTAAGCGACGGTCCCACCGTCCAGCTTGCGTACCAAGGAACCAAAAACCGTCCCATTCTCGTCGCTGTACACCATCCATTGATTTCCGATACGGAGGATCGTCGCATTGATAAGTTCGCCGTCCTTGCGAGTGAGCGGGCTGTTGATGACTACGACTTCGTCACCGAACTTGGTCTCTTCGGCCACAAGCGACTTGAGGCGAGAAAAGGCTTCTTCTTCGCTCGCGTTTCCGCTTTCGATATCGCGGGTGAGCGACTTGACGCGATCGAGCCTGCTTTCGCGTTCCCACGGGAGGGTCTGTGCCACCTGGGCTTCGAGCTTCTTGCAGATGCCCGTGAGTTCGGAGCGCAGCGCCTTGCGTTTTGCGGCCACGTTGTCGGCACGGTTCTTCGCGTGCGCCTGCTTGTTGCGTTCCGTCTGGAGTTCGCCAGCAACTGCCCTGATTTTCGCGTTCAGGCTGTCGATTTCGGCACGACGGCGGTCCGTATCCGCCTTGTAGCGGCTCTGCAGCGTCTTGTAGCGGGAATCGTCCGCCTTGAGCATCGAGTCGGTCGATGCAATCTGGCGGTTCAGTTTCTGGATTTCGGAATTCAGCTTTTCCTTTTCGAGCTTGAGGTCGCGAATCTCGGAATCGCGGTCGGCAAACGCCCACCCCGACAGCATGAGCACCAAAAGCGCAAAAGGCAACAAATTAAATCTTTTCATAACTTTCCGCAATAGGTTTTGTTCAAAATTACATAATTAAAACACCCGAATACGCACAAACTGTCACCCGATTTTATCAATTCTTTTCCTTTTGAGGTAACTTCCCGCATATTTCGGGCCTTTGAGGATTCTTTGAATTGCAAATTTCCTTGACTTCGCGCTCCAGGATGTTTGATTTCTGCTCTTCCAGGTAATAGCGGCTCACCAGGGCCGATTCGCACTGGGGATGGTCAGCCATATTCCAGTCGCGGTCGGCGCACCATTTCCACAGGTATTCCTTGCAGTCGTTCTTCTCGGGTGTTTCCAGGCACTGCTTTTTGAGATTACCGCAATCCGCGATACCGTTGCTTTCGAAATTGGTGGCCACGCAATAGCGCTTTAGGCCATCGGCGTAAGCATTGTTCTTATCTTCCGAGCTGATGCCCTCGGGCAAGAATACAGTCCACTTGGCGGTATCAAGCATCATCGCCGCCTTCACGTGCGATGCATAGCAGGTGGCATTGTCCTTCATGTATTCCGACTCCCTGTAATACAGGTAGGCATGCGCATTCGCCTCCAGCAGGCCCAGCTTTTCCATGCTGTCGGAGGGCATCCCGGAACAAGCGACATCCTGGTAGAGCCTGCACCCGCGGGAATCCCAGCTGTCCGAAAAATCCCCTTCCGTCTCGTCGCAGTTGCGGAAGGCGATATGTTCCATGTCCACGCCGTTGCCATCGACATATAGGCTGATAGTCGTCTTCGCCATGCCGCTGAATACGCCCAGGCCGTTTTCGATATTCGATTCGGGAATGATACGCGAATCGCTGAACGAATTCGTCACCTTCATCTCGTAATCAATGTAGGCGGCGTCGGTCGCATAGAAATCCACATAGATTTTGCCGAGCGGCATCATCATGTTCATTAGGTAAAGCGTATCGAGCGCATTAAAATCGGCGACCCAGCTGCTTATGGTGTACCCGAGATTCTCGCTCCTTTCGAGCGGGTCGTGCATGGCAATCCCGCTGTAACCAGTCGAGTCCTTGTCCGTCAAACCCTCAAGCATGTCGTTGATGGTCGTCTTCTGCGATTCCGCATTCGAGATGCCGTAACGCATCACCGAGATGACTCCCTTCACAGTCCTGTCATAATCCACGTCGCACTTGACAAACTCCATGTCCATCGGGAATTCCAGGAACTCGACGTGGAACTCCGTAGAATCGTTATACTCCCTCCATTCGTAGCTGCCATCCGGCAGCGGGACATTCATCCCGGGAATCGAAATGGCGTTTGGGATTTCGGCCCTGGCCGTAAAGCGCGATTTGGCCGCATGGCCCGCGCTGTCCCACTCAAAATAGGCGTCCATCTTGTACGACCTGCCCGTAATGCCGTCCAATTCACTGTAGAAGCAGTTCGGATTGTCCGCCCTGGGCGAAAGCACCAGCGCGGTATCGGTTTCTTTTCCGTCGATGTCGAACGGGCCCTGCACCGTAACGCGGGCGCTGTCGTAGAATGCGAAATTCCGCGACGCCGCTTCGTCGAGTTCGTAAATCTTGGAAAAGCAGATGTCGGAACCGCCATCGGAGAGGATGTATCCGTACGTGAAGATGCCAGTATAGATTTCGCGTTCCTCGGGATAGTATTCCCACGGCCCATGGAAATCGCCGCACGCAGTCAGCAGCAACCCAACCACTAACCACCAACCACTAATCACTCTAGAAATAGTATTCATAGCTCAGCATAATCGGTAAAAAGGGGAACTGCGAAATGGAAGTCTTCTCGGGAGGGTTCTTGCGCGTATCGTAGAAGGTAAAGAACATGTTCTCGTGATCGGTCAGGTTGATGATGGTCCAGCTGAAATTCCACTTGCCTTCGCGGCCGACATCGATAGCCTTCACGTCTACCCTGAAGTAATCCGTTTGGCGGGCCGCGTTGCGGCTACCCGGAATCACGACCACCTCGTCGGAATACTCCTGGTGACCGATATGCTCGGAGAGGTAGTAGCCCTTGTATTCGCTGATGGGCATGCCCGCCGAATACTTGAGGACAACCGAGGAACGCAGGTACATGTCTTTTTGCGTCGGGTGAACCGACATGGATTCTTCCGGGCCGCGCCAGTTGAGTCCCAAATCCATCTTGAGCGCGTATGGCTGGTGCCAACTCGGGTAATAGGGCTTTGTGCCGTCGTTGGTCTTCATCACGCTTATGCTCTGGCTCCAGTTGATACCGCCGAACCACCAGCCCTTTTCCTTGCGCAGCGAAAGTTCGTAACCAAAGGAATACGCTTCCGCCGTGCCGAACTGGTCCGCCAGCACGAGCTTACTGGACTTGGAATCTTCGCTGGTATCGAGCTGCGTCACGAACGTGTTCAGGTTGTTCTGTGTTTTGTAATACAGCCCCACGGTGGCGTCGTAATCGTCCAATATTCCGCGCTGGCTGAACTCCGTCGCAAAGAGCCACGAAGATGCCGGCTTGATTTGCCGCCCGCTCGTCGTCTTGGTCGCGGGGTAATAGAAATCGTTGAGCGTTTCCTGGTCGGTGTACACGAGCGCGTTCAGGTACTGCAGGTAGTAGCCGCCATAGAATTCGAGCGTCTTGGAATCGTCAAGGTTGACGGTGAGGGATGCGCGCGGTTCCACGCCAAAATGTTCCGAAGCCTCGTGGTAGTTGAAGCGCATGCCATATTGCAGCAGGTAATCCGGCGTAATTTTCCAGGCATCCTGCAAAAAGCCTACGTGATGGAGGGGCTTCTGAATGTCGGCCACGGATACGGTCGCCATCTTTTCCTGGTAGCGTTCGTAGTCGTATTCCAGTTCGTAGCCGAAGGTGAGCGTATGGTTCGCGATGCCGCGGTAGTTCAGCCACTGCTTGGCGGAGAACGTATAGAGGAACATCTCGATAGACATGAGGTCGCTGATTTTCATGGTCTGGTAGAACTCGCTGTACGCGAGGGTCACATTGTAGTCCCAGTTGCCGTTGATGCGGTGCGTCAGGTTTATCGGGATGGCGACATTCCCCCAGTCCATATAGAGCGGGTCAAAGCTAAGGCGGTCCTTGCCTATATAGAAGCTGAACTTGAGGCGGGTATCGTCCGTGACGTTGTACATGAACGTGCCCTGCAAATCCGTAAACTCGTAATCCAAATCCAGGTCCAGGAGGCCCACCGCGTTCATCAGGTCGAGCATATAGCCGATGTAGGTGGTGCGACCGGCGAACACCCAGCGGGCAGGGCCCTGATGGCCTTCGGTATGGAGCTGGGCCGCGAACGTGCTCACCTTGATGCTGGACTTGCTGAACCATTCGTTCACGGTATCCTGGCCGCCCGCGCGGCCTTCCATCTTGAGCACCGAACTCAGGCGGTTGCCGTACTGTGCCGGGAACCCGCTCTTGTAGAACTGCACGTCGTCGATGCCTTCCACGAGGAACGTGCTGAACAGCCCGAAGAAATGCACCGGGGAATACACGACCGCGTTGTCGAACAAGAAGAGGTTCTGGTCGGCGGCGCCACCGCGCACGTAAATCTTGGAGCTGAAATCGGAACTCGCGACCACGCCCGGGAGCGCCTGCACGCTCTTGATTACGTCGGCTTCGGCGAGACCGGGCATACGCTTGATGGACTTGGCGGTAACGACGGATTCGCCGGGCTTGCGCTTGGGGCGCTTGCGCAGCTGTACCACGACTTTCTTGAGTTCGGTCACCTTGGTGTTGTCGCCCGCGGCGAGCAAGTCGTCGACGTTGACGTCATTAGGCTGTGCAGTATCGGCGGGAGCGGCGGAATTCGGGTCTAGATCCTTCGACTCCGCTTGCGCTCCGCTCAGGATGACACCTGACGAATCGCCTGGGATTGCGCCCGCAGAATCACCGGCTGCGGCATGCGTACTATCCGGTTCCGCAAAGGCCTCTCCGAGCGCCTGCGAAAAGCTGCGTTCGCTCCCGGTGTAGACAAGCTCGTAGCATTTTTCCTTCTCGGCGCCCGCGGTATCGGAATTGGTGACGCACACGTTCCAGAGCGTATCTTCCGGGAGCACTACACTGAAGGGCGTACCGACAGTTGTCTGCAACGCCTCGCCCGATTCGAGGATTTCCACGTTCAGCTTTTCGCCCGGAGCAAACGAGGAATCTTGCACCACGCCGTTGAAGACGATTCCCGCAACCTGCGCGGAATCACCGACCGTTTCCGCCGCCGGTTCTTGCGCCAGGGCGGCCACGGCCGCAAACAAAACGATAATGCTAGTATAAATCTTCAACAAAATTCCCGCGTTCCAATCAAAAATAGCAAATAGGAATCCCTATTTGCCATTGTAACACTCAAAGGAGCAAAAAGTGTCACTTGTTTTTTAAAATTTTCCCACGGTGATTCCCGAGTAGAATCCGGGCCACACGCGGCCCTTGTGGTTCTTGCTTCCCGCGTCGTCGTGGTAGTTGCCGAGCGGCTTGAGGATTACGTCGTCCTGGTAGCCCTGGGTCGCCACGTTCACGGTTCCGCCGACGCCGAGACCGATTCCCGGAAGCAGGCTGTACACGTATCCGAGGCGCAGGCGATGATGATACCCTGCGTCGACATCGTTCATGCGGAACCTGTCGAAAACATTGAAGTGCATGTATTCGAGCTCGAAGTGGCTGCCATACGTGCCGAACTGCGTTCCAACGCCGAACCCGCTTTCCCAGGTGTCGCTGAAGTGTTCAAAGTTCGTTCCCTTTTCAAACTGGCGAGCCCCTTCGAAAGCCGTATAGAAGTATGCCGTTCCCAAGTGGAGCGAAAGTCCGAGGGCGCCCATCTCGTTAACGTAGGCAGAGCCGGACCATACGCCGTTACCCACGATGCTCACGAAGCCAACCGGAGTCTTCTCGCATTCAAGACAGACGTTCACGAAGCCTACCTGTCGGCCCTTCGATACCGTCGCCGTATTCACGTAACCGACCTGCGTGCCGCCTTCCTTGTAAGAGGCGTTCACGAAGCCCACCTGCACATCGGACCTGCCCGCGACATCCACGAAGCCCACCTGTACATCTGACTTGGGAGCAACATCAACAAAGCCAACCTGCACGTCGGACGCGCCAGCCACGTCTACAAAGCCTATCTGCACGTCAGTCTGCTTGGCGAAATCGACAAAGCCCACCTGCACCGGGCCCACCGTATCGAAACCGGCATTGACATAGCCGATCTGGACACCGTCGGACTTGTCGTTGACCCAGTTGACAAAACCGAATTGCAGGCCCTGGAAGCTTTCGGCATAGTTGACGGTTCCCGAAATCTGGGCGCCATCCACGTTTTCGCCGAGGTTTATGAGGCCAGTCACCTGCAGGCCGCGCATGTCCTTGTTCGCGCTGTTCACCAAGAAGCTCACTTGGGAGCCGATCAGGTAATCGTCGGCACGCGTGGCAAAAAGGCCTAGCTGCACGCCCTTGCGCGGTTCCTTGTCGTGGTCGTAGAGGTTGAACGTGGTGCGCGAAGTCCCGTTGCGGTCGAGCGAATCGAGAGAGCACTGGTTCGTATCGCCAGCGGCACATGTCCTTGCGGGCTTGAATTCGGTACCGCCGCGGAGCGTCGTCTTTTCGGCGGACACTGCGGCGAACTGCTTTTGCGAAAGGCGGGCACGGTAGTTGTCCTGCAGAGTCACGGTCGCTTCCTTGTACTCGGCGGGGCGTTCCATGCGTACGCTGTACTTGCCGGCAGGGAACCCGAGGCTCATCGCGCGGCCTCCCTTCTTGTAGAGTTCGGCAACGAGTTCTCCCTTCTCGTCGCGGATGAACAAGCGCCCGTCCACGTCCTCGTCCAAATCGAGGCCGGCGCTCGTGCTGCGCAAATCCGTCATCACCACGTCGCCCGTACCGGCAAGGTTCATGTCGCGGCTCGGATGCTGGGCGCCGCCCAAAGTGGTCTCCGTCTTCTGCAAAGTCTCGTTGAACGCGAACTGGTAGGCTTCGGAAAGAGTCACCCTGCCGTCACCGCTCGCATCGCCCGCACCGCGGAGGCCGCTCACCAGCGAATGCGTAAAGAAGGAACCCTTCAGCTTGTCGCTCTCCTGGCTAGATTCATCTTGCGTGCTACTCGTGATAAAGGCATAGCCCTTCATGTCGCTGCTCTTGTCCACCATGAACGCGGGCACGGCCACACCGCCCTTGAGGCGCGTAATCGCGCCCGAACCGCAGGCGTCGATCACCGCAATCTTCACGTCGCCATTGAGAGCGTCAATCCTCTTGCGGAATTCCTTCCAGTTGTAAACTTCTTCGCCAAGGCGCAGGCCCTTGTCGTCGGCGTGGCCGCTGTAGTACACCAGCACCTCGTTGCGGCCGCCAGTAGACTTGCCCTGGGCAATCTTCTTGTCGAGGGCGTCCATCTCGTGGCGGAGCTTTTCTACACTCGGGCCCTTCACGAACACTATATTCTGCGGTTGCACGCCGCCCATTTCCTTGAGCACGTTCACGAAGGACTTGGCATCGCTTTCGGCATAGCGGAGCATGGGGCGGCCCTTGCCGCCGTTATTTGCGCTCACCGCGAGCACATAGCGGTTAATCTGGGTTTCTGCCGAGCCTGTCGCGGCCTGCGACCCCGATGTTGCCGCGAGTACCAGCAAAATCACCAAGGAAAAAACCTGAAGCACTATGGACGTATCCAATTTTTCGATAATATTCCTCATTTCGACACTCCCCCCACTTTACGCAGCGTAAAACTTACCACACGGACGCCCTCCTGCTTGAGCGAAGCGTCTATATCGGACGCATTGATGGAGAACATGTTCCGCGAGGTCAACAAGAAGAACTTTTCGAACTTGGGCGCGTTATCGAGCTTGTAGGCGAACGGCAAGGTCGTCATCTCGCCTGGAGCAAGCTCAACAGCGTGGTTTTCGCTGCCCATATGCATCGTGAGGGCGCCATTCCCGTCCATGCTGAACAATAGGCCAAAACTTTTTTCGGGAACGGAATAGCGGAGCTGGATTTCGTCGCCTTCGCGGGCTTCGTCCAGGTTCGACATCTGCACGGCACTGTCGGCCGTCTTTTTCCACACTTCCATGCGGGCGTCCATGCCCTTGATGCGCGTATCGCCGGCATCGCCCGGAATTTCCGAAGCGTCGACCATCGCGACATCCATCACCTGTGCGCCTGACTGCGCCGGGGCCATGACTTCGCGCTGGCTAAAGAGCGCCACCGACACCACGGCAAGCACAAGGGCCGCGGCGGCAGCGAACTTCACGAGCTTGAAATTCACGATGTTGCCAGCGCCGTTAAAACCTGCGCCAGCACCGCGACGCGCCGACATCGCTTCGAGCTTTTCCGAGAGCCTCTCGAAGGGCATCTTGCGGAGAATCGCCGCGTTGTCCTCGCGCATCATCTTCACGCGGTTCGCGAAAATCGCGTCCGTCTTTTCGAGTTCGCGAATCTCGCGCATCTCGGCAGCGGGCAAGTCGCCCGTCAAATATCTTTCCAGTTTCCAATCGGGGATCATCACTTTACCTCCAGATCCTTTACCTTGGCTTGCAGACCCCGCAAGCGCTTGCGCACGCCGCTCACCGAGAGCCCCACCTCGCGGGCGGTTTCCTCGAGCGTCATGCCGTCTACATAGTGTAACACCGCAATAGTCCTTGTCGATTCCTGTTCCTTCGAAAAAATTCTCGAGAGGATGTTCCGGGCCGCGAACGAATCCTGTTCATCGTCCGCGCAGGCAATCGAGAGCAGGAGTTCGCTCGTGTCCATATCGAGCCCGCGGCGTTTTTTGTCGCGGATGCGGTTGAGGCAGAGCCTTGTAGCCGTATTCCACAAGAGGCTGCTCGGCTGCGATACATCCAGGCTGTCCCAGCGTTCGTACACGCGCAAAAACACGTTCTGCACCATGTCTTCGGCCTCGGATTCATCCCTCAGCAAGGCCATGGCGCGGCGGTAAACCATCGGGGCATACACCTCGTACAGTTTCGAAAACGTCATGTTATCTGCGGGATTCATCCTTTCCATGCCTGTGTAACACCTAGGGAGGTCAAAAGTGTCACCGCAAATTTAGAAATTCCCAAAAAATTGTTTTTTTTCTAGAAATTCGCCAGGTATTCCTTCGCGTCGCGGCTCACGACCATATCGCCCAGCAGGCGGCGAAGCCTTTCCAGCACAGGGGAATTTTCCGGCTCGAAAACGACCACCTTCTTGAAGCGTTCGCGATGCCGCAGCAAAAATTCCAGGTTGTTCATGTCCGTTTTCGGGAAACCGTAACCCAGGAAATAGATTTCCTTAGCGTTTTTCAGGTAGTAATCCGCCTTGCTCCAGAGCAGGTTAAAGAGGCTCCCGCGCAAAAAGGATTCCTTCGCATGCGCCATCGGGATGTAGATGGGCGTGTCTTCGCGGTAGATGGGGAAACTCCGGTCGCAGGGTTCCACCTGGCACACGTTCTTGAGGTCGAGCGGGTCCGACGCGCCCTTTACCGGGTACCAGTTGAGCGAACCGTGGAGCTTGATCAGGTCGACCGTGAGCGTCCGCGGGGCACGAACCGCACTCCGGTCCGCAGGGTCAATGCGCACGCCGTAATCCACCGCCACGCGCGAACTCATCTCCGGGTCGGCAGTAATCACGTCTTCGACAAGCGTATCGTAGTTGAACGATAGCAGTAGCGTATCGCGCACGCCCTCGCCCGGGCAGTTTTCGCAACCCGAAAGGAACTTGCGGAGCACCGCCGCGCAGTCCGCATCCACGCCCTTGTCGTGCCGAATCTCGCTTGCGATAAACCGCAAAAGTTCAAACCGCAGGCTGGAATGGTACAGGCTTTCTCGCACCCCCGGGAAAATCTGCGCCGAAAGAATCGACGTCGAAAGCCGCTCGATGTCCAGGTAATCCGGCTGGCTATTGCACAGTTCCAAAAAGCGCGTGCAGTATTCGCGCAGGTGCGGGAACTCGTCCGGAATGCCGAAGGGAATACGCTCGTTCAAGTCCTTGAGCGTGGGCATCTGCGGGCAGAAAGACTTGCTGAAGCCGGAGCCCAGCACAAAAATACGACGGTATGTACCCGATGTAGTATCCATACCCGTAATGTATATTATTTTCGCGGTTTGCGGAAGTTTTTCGCAAATAGAAAACGCGCCGGACTACTGGCAGGTAAAGCCCTGCAGTTCGAGACCCGCACGCATCTCGCCGTAAGTGGACGTACGCTTCATGTCCATCGCCTTCATGAATCGGCAGTTGTTGTCGATATGGATGCGGAAACCCGTCATGGTGGGCTCCACCTCGCCCTTCCCGCTCGCGCGCACGTGTTCCATCATCTGGTCGCGCCGATCGTTCAGCTCGGGCGGCACGAACACGTCCGTCACGATGTCAACATTCTCGATTTCGTAGTCGCCGAACACGAACGAAATGGTCACCAGATTCTTGAGCCCGTTGAACTGCCCCGGAGTCTTGCACACCATGTTGCGCTTCGCGTTCTTGACCTTCTTCGGCTTGGCTGCGGGCTTCTTGGATGGCGTGTACTGCAGGGCCGCCAGCAGTTCCTCTTCCTTGACGGCACCCACCAGCTGGTTTACAATCTTGCCGTTGCGCACCATGAAGAACGTCGGGAACGCCTGGATAGGCAGGCTCGCCTTGATCTTGTCGATGCCCGGTTCGTCAATGCCCACCGTCGCAATCTTGATGTCGGGATAGTTCTTCGCGATGCCGATGAGTGTCGGGATCATGATGAGGCACGGCGGGCAGCTCGTGGAAGTGATATCCAGGATGACCGGCTTCTTGGACTGCAGAACCTCTTTCTCGAAGTTAGCGTCGTTCACCTTGACAATCTTGATGTCTTCGGCCGCGAACGTCGCCACGGCCATAATGCAAAGCATAAGTGCGATAAGTCTTTTCATGATGTTACCTTCTACACCGAAAAGATACAACTTTTTACCATTTAAGCAGATGCCGCATTATCGAGCACCACGTTCACATAAGTCTGATACGGGATGCCCGCTGCCGCAGCCTTGCGCTTGATCGATTCCACCGTCTTGACCTTGAGCCTTATGGAATACATCTTCTTTTCTTCCTTGGCCTCGGCAATGGCACGGCTGATTCGCGCAATGGATTCCTCCAACGTCTCCGACTCATGACCGCCGGTAATTACCATCGGATCTCTCATTGTAGTATCATTTTCAAGCGCCTCGATTTCCTCTTTAGAAAGGAAATCGTCAACCAGCTTGAAGCCCTTGGGCAGCTTAATCTTCTCTCGCTTCTTGCACTTCGTCTTCATGAGCTCTCCTTACGGTTATCAATGTTTTTAAATCGTCCGAGACAATTAATGCCCAAAATCGATTATCAACCTCGGTAATAATTTTAGAAACACCTTCTTTGTCAGATGGATCGCGAACCAGGTCTTTTCTCCGCAGAACCTTTCCGAGCATTTCCACGGTGAATCCTCTCTCACGCATCCTCTCAAAAGCGTGCTTTGTGATATTCATCTATTGTCCTCATTATTATAGAAAATGTATAGATATTTGTCAATACACGTTACAATACATGTTGTAATACACCGAAAAACGGCATCATAGTCACGAGGAATAGTTCTTTTTAGCCATACAGCCTCCATTTGACCGCTTTGGCGGCCGGTTGATGTTAGAGGCGTTCTTGCAAAACCGAAAAACCGGTTAAAACAAACGCACCCAAGCCGAGAGCAGCGGAAATAAACTTGTTTATTTCCATTGCCGAGGCGAAGCGCGTTGCGTTGTAAACGAAAAACGCACCTCGCCTTAAAACAGCGAGATGCGTCGGGCGTTAATGTACCTAATATCGAGAAGTCTGGCTAGGGGAGCAAGAAAATTTTACAGAGCGATTCTAATCACTTCGCGTAGCCGACGGGATTGTTCAGCAAGGGCACCTGCGAGTCAGAAAGCTTGAGAAGCTTCTTGATGGCGGGGACGTCCATGGTCATGCGCAGGCGTCGCTGCAGATGAGCGTTGCCATAAGCGTGAGTGCAAAACGATTTTTCATGGGGAACTCCTTGAGGTTATTCCTTTAAAAAATAACTTCCCAATAACCAGTTTTGTTACCACCAATACGCTTCAACACGCCCAATCGTTGTAATTTTGACATACTCTCGCTTACAGAGGAACGCTGTATCTTAAGGATCGACGCCAATTCCATTTGTGTAATTCTCGGATTTTTGGATAATTCCGCAAGTATGGTTCGCTGCGTATCCGTAAGTTTTATTGTCGGGTTTATTGTCGGGTTTATTGTCGGGTTTACAGCATCTTCATGTGGAATGATTTTCCCCTGTTTCCTTTCGGCATCAAGATATTGCCTGCTCGGCGGGCATTCCACCACCAGACCGCCAGAATTCTCTTCGGGAATAGGCAATTTTGCCTTGCGAAGCTTGCAGACGTCGGTGATGTTCTTGTAGCCGCGACCCCAGCTTTCGACATAACCCGCCTTAAAGAACACATTTGCAATATTCGGATTGCGCGGTTCCGACGAATGCGGCTTGAACAATTTTTCGACAGGAACATCAACGGGCATCTTTCCGATATTCCAAATGCGAATCTTGTGAGCATAAACGCGAATCTGAATTGGCGTGGGCCTAGTATAATCACGATGAATCACAGCATTCAAAAGTAACTCACGGAATGCCTCCTTCGGGAAAAAGAATGTTTCTTTGCGATGAATGCCGTCATAGCTGATGAGAGCCTTCATGTACTTCGTATAGATGAGATCCATCGTCTTTTCAACCTGCATCACAAGCGAACCATGAACCTCATCCTGATAAATAATGTCTGCATCGTTATCGGCGAAGAACCCAATTTTTGTATAAGCGCACATGACCCACTTTTCGGGATCCGGGTGAAAGCACATGACAGCCGCCCTCGTCAAATAATCATTCTCAAACAACCGCAAGTTTCTCAAGAGAACATCCGTTGGAACATCCAGCGCCTTGCTATCAAGACGATTATGGTCAAGCGCCATTTTCTTGAAAAGCTTGATAGAATCATTATCCAAGTCTGCAACATCCACATGCGGCACAGGAACACTATCCCACGTGCGCCCCTGCACGGCAAGAATCATCTTGTCCAATTCATTGTCCACAACCTCTTGCGTCGTTGAACCGCTCCGCTTATAATATTTTCCATGATAACTGACCGGGAACGGATATTTCTCCACATCGATTCGAAAATACTTCTTTCCACCTTCGTCAAGAAGGTTCACTTCGCAAATCAAGCCCATGGCTTGCAAAATCTTGTTCGGAATATCTTCCGAAAGCTTGCGGTAATCCTTCACTCCGCAAATTTCGCCATTATCCTTTACACCTATATAAAGCGAGCCACCATGCGTATTGGCAAACGCGCAAATCCACTTGAGATATTCATCACGCCAGTTCTGTTTGAACTCAAGGTCGTGCTTTTCGTCTTTATCAATTTTCTTGACTTTCATACAGCCTCCATTTGGCCATAAATTGTGGCCGATTGATGTTAGAGGCGTTCTTGCAAAACCGAAAAGCCGGTTAAAACAAAAACGCACCTCGCCTTAAAACAGCGAGATGCGTCGGGCGTTAATGTACCTAAAATCGACAGATGTGGCAAGGGTTAGGAAAAAATTTTACAAAGCGGAGAATTTTGCGGTCGAAAATTTCGACCGCAAAATTTTGACTACTTAACCAACGATGTCGGAATAATGTCGGATTAATTTCGGATTAATGTCGGAATAAATTTTCCTCCATATATGTCATTATTTGTCGCAGTTGGAGATTATATTTCATATAGACAAGGAGGCCGTCATGGGCATAAGAGCCACCCGCGTAGGCAAGGAAAACTTCAAGACCATCTTCAAGCTGCAGGCATACCAAATCGTCAGCCTGTCAAAACCCGCGTACCGCCTCGACGAGGACGGACGCCCCGAAGATTACCGCAACAAGCCCGGATTCAACATCTGCGGGACAGACGCCGGCTACTTCGAGACACTCGCCGAAGCCGAAGCGCACATCGGGCAAATCGCCGCGCAGGGCTACCGGGACCTCTACGGCTTTGTCGTGAGCGAACGGCCCCTCGGCCACCACACCTCGGGCATGCGCGACATATCCACCAGGCGCTACCTGAAAGACGGCACCCTCTGGCAGGAATGCACCACCTCGGGCGTATCCCACTGCGACGGCAAGGACATGGAACTGGGCGACACCGGCTTTTACGGCAGGGACCCCGGGACCATCCCCTTCAAGGAAGGCGACATCGTGGAAGTCGCGAGCGACGAATTCGTGGAACTCGCCATCGTCTGGATAACGCCACCCACCAGGGAGCAGATATGGCCCATCTGGGACACCCTCCGCGGGCCCCTCGGCGACAACACCCCGTACAGCTACCCGGACATCCTCGACGACCACTACGTGGTCGCCATCCTCAACCCCCTGGAGGCAGACATCTTCCGCATCTACACCGACCAGCCCCAAACCGTCGACGTTCTGCCGCCCTCGCTGCCCGTACCCAAGCGGCTCGCCGCCAAACTCCGCCAGGCGCTCAAGCAAACCAAGAGATCAGAAAACCCCGAAAGCTTCCTCCCGAACCCCGACAACTTCATCCCGTTCTAACGGGCGTTCCCCGGCCTAGTGTCATCCTGAGCGAAGTCGAAGGATCTAGGGCCGGGGCCGGGCTGTACTCGCCTTGCGCGGCAAGGCTCACCGAGCCTGTAGTCTCGGCCCTTGCGGGTAACCATCCCTAACGCATCTCAGGATATTACGTCTCGATACTGCGCGAAAAGACTCTCCAAATCCTCGTCGGAATACTTTCCGTAAAGCAAGGACTTCACATCCGAAACCTTCGCAGAAATTCCGGACTCCTTGAGCCCGGCCGAAAGCCTATCAAGCAAGGCCTTGTCAATCTTTAGCCAATACTGGTTTGTATTTTCAAACGTCCATTGCCTTTCAGCTCCAGAAGCACTAACCGTCGCAAGCTCAGCCTTTAGGAAAATTCCCAAGGCGCGACTGATAATGCCATTGGTAGTTCCTGCCAAGTTCTCCGAAGCGATTTCCTGCACCAAATCCTGTTTGCTCATCGGCTTCAGCGCCGTCTTGTCGCAAGCTAGCCTATATATCTTGCGGAGAATCCCTTTCGATAAAACGTCCCAGCTCTTTTTCTTCAGCGCCTTCGCAAGCACCATCTGGGCATCTTCCTGTACAGCGACCTTCTTTTTCGACAGCGATACCATGATCGTGCCGTTGCCATCGTCCTTGACCTCGGCAAAATCGACAGAGCTGACAAATTCCTTGAAAGTCTTGAAACCAAGACGCTTCACGCTGAAGGCGTTGTCGCGTTCCAGCATCTTGGGCATCAATGCGGAAAGATGGATAGGCGCGTCCTCGCCCTGCAACACCGACCTGAGAATCTCGATAAAGTCAATCTTTTCGGAAACCAGCATGTTGTTGCGCTCGGTCTCGTCGGACTGCTCTTCGGCATTGTCCGTATAGATGTACCTGGAACAGGAATTCTTGACGCATTCGCTGAGTGGCGACTTGGGGCCCACGCCAATAACGTCCTTGCCCTGCTCGCGCAACTTGCGGAACAACGGGGAAAAGTCGGAATCCCCCGTCGCAAGGACAATCCACTGGGCCCGGGATTCGATGGCAACCTCCATGGTGTCCACGGTCATCTTGATATCCGTGGAATTCTTGCCGCTGACAGGGTGGAAAGTATGCACCAGTTCGAATCCGTTATCGTTCAATACGGACTGCAAGGGCGCAAGCTGCGTCGTAGACCATTTGCCGTAAGCCTTGCGGACGACAATCTGCCCCAGCGGGAGAAGTTCTTCCATAAGCGACTCCACACCCCCGTTCTTAATCCAGGAAGTCAGATTCTCCGCATCGATAAAAATGGCAACTTGGCTCGACATAAGCAAAACCTCTCTTAAATCCTGGAAATAAATATATATTCCTATTGAACGAGAGGCCAACTATGACTCAGAAACTCTGGAAAACCTGCAAAAAGTGCGGCTGCGACAAGCCCGAAGACACCGAAAAGCTTTGCGAGCAGTGCAAGGCAAAGCGGAAGCAATTCTGGAGCGACCTCAAGAAAGTCGGCGGCGTAGCCGCCGGCGCCCTCCTGGTAGTATTTGCTGGCGGGAAGCTGAGAAAGAAATAAAAAGACCATTTTGCCGACGTTGGCAAAATGGTTCCTTATGATAGTGATAATCGCTTATTCCTGATTACTCGTGAGATGGTATCCACATTCATCGGGGCATTGATAAACGCGCAGCGGAATCTTTTTTTTAGAACGGCGCTTCGCAGCAATAAGCGCCTCACTCTCCGTTGAATACAACATCTTCCTCTTTCCATCTTTCCCGCAACAAGTGCATTCTTTGTATGGACTTGGCGTAACACGAATTCCTAGAGCAAGATCAAATCTAATCGGCGGTAAACATTTTGAACTAAGCTTAGGAAGAACTTTTTCCAACGTCTTCCAACGTCTTTGCAGTCTATTGATCTTTTCTTCCTCCGCAGAATAAGTCGAAGGAATATAGAATGCAACCGGGCGAGTCAATTCATCATCTGCATTTTCTGCATTTGGCTTATTCAGTCGCCATACCCGTCCAAATCTTTGAATTACCCTGATTGGGTTCCATGGCAACTCATAATGAATAATCCATGCTTCCGATTGTTGCAAGTCTATTCCTTGAGAATCTTTATCTGTTGCTATTAAGTATCTCAAATCACTTTGAGGGTCATTGAAGGCATCAAGAATCTTTTTGCGGGCTCCCTTATTTAGGTAATCAACAGAACCAGAACCATATTTTGATTCAATCAATTCAAACAGTTTATCATTTTGTTGACGCCAACAAAATGATAGACCTTGCCAAAGGAGCCCAGCGCAAAATCGCTGACATCAAGCTCTCCCGTTACGTCTGCTACTTGATTGAAATGAATGGTGACCCCCGCAAGGAGATAATCGCCCTCGGTCAAACGTATTTTGCTGTAAAGACCCGTCAGACGATAGCCGAACTTGGCGGAACGATGCCCGAAAATCTCCCCACTCCAGAAAAAAGTGCGAAATTGTTGAAGAAAGAACGCTTGAAAAGAGTAGCGAGGAAATAAAAGGTCAAATTAGAAATGGTATGTGCAAAATTTGCACATACCACTTTTGATTCTAATTCACTTTATCTAGAACAATTGCCCAGGCAATTCGAGCTTTTCCTTCGGCGGGAATTCCTTATCGTACTTCTCGAACGCCTCGGGGTTGCGCATGGCGACAAAGTACGGTTCGGGGTCGCGGTAACTGCCGGTGATTCCGTCGAGGAATCCTTCTTGCAGTTCCTTGCAGAGGAAGTAGGGTGCGTCACTTTCGGGGTCGTCGGCGTAGCGAATTTGGATGAATTTACCCATACGTTTCTGTCAAGTATTCCGCAAATTCCTTGAGCCTGCTGCGCAACGCGGCGGGCTTTTTTACGTGCGCCACGTTTGAGAACGATACGACCCAGTTGAACAGGAGCTGGTTTACCTCGGCCTTGAGCTTCACGTTGATTTTCCCGTTCTTCGTCTTGCCGATTTTCATGGAGCGGTTGAACGGGTTCTCCTCGAGGTAGAGGCGCGCACGGCTCTCGAACTCGATTTCGATATCCTGGAGTTTCGGTTCCTGCCCGCTCATGAAAGCGGCACCCGATGTCACCTGCCTGCGCAGCTTGTCCACAACCTTCGGGTCTTCGACAAACGTCTGTTTCGAGAGTTTTACGCTCTTCATGCGTCTGAACTTGAGCGTATACGTGTCGCCCGCGTGCCTTTCGGACTGGCAGCCCACATAGAGTTCGCCCTCGTAAATGATAATCATCAGCGGGATGCGCTTGGACACCTTCTCTGAATTTGCGGAATCGCGGTAGGCCACTTCAATTTTGCGGTGATCGTGGATAGCCTGCAGAATAAGGCGAATCTTTTCGCTCGCATCTTCCTCGATATCGGGCGGCGTTCCCATGAACAGAATTTTCGTATTCAGGTCGTCGCCGAGCTGCCGGAGCGATTTCTGCTCGCGGGTTGGCAGGCTTTTCTCGATACGTTCCAGGAGCTGCGTAATGATTTCGCTTGTCGCGGGGTAAATGTTCGCGATGCGCTTGAGGAACACGAAATGCAGCATGGTGTTCTCGAAGTTCGGGAACAGCAGGCGTTCCGCGTTGTGGAGCGCAGAACGGTAGACCGCCGTGCGGCCCTCGGTTTCTACCGCAATGTAGCGACCACCGTCCATCTCCGACAAAAAACGCATGTCGCGCTGCACGTTGCGCCTTTCCTCGTCGGGAATGTTGAAAGATGCCATCAGGTCGCTCACGGTGAATTTCTTGTCAGGGTTCGAAATCACCTTCGCAAAGAGCTGCACAGTCCTTTCTCCACGGGTCATGTCTGCCATAAAATCTCCTGGTTGTATATACCATAAATATATACAAAAGGAACCGTTTTATAGCAAATAGTTCCCTTATGCGACAAATATGGTCGTAAAATGAGCGCTTAAAGCCCCATGGTGCGCCCTTCGCGGCTATCCTTGTAAGCAAGCTCCGACTTGAGCGCGTTGAGGACTGCTTCCGCGGTGAGTTCGCTCTCGTCGTAAAACCGGAGCGAGGCGTATGCAGCGTTGAAATCGCCCGGAGTGAGCATGCGCAGGCTGCGCGCCGCCTCGGGCATTTCGACCTTCGGGAAGAAACCCTTCCACAGGGCCTCGATGCCTTCGGGCTTCAGGTAGCCGAACTTTACCTTCAGGGCAAAACGCCTGCGCGACGCCGTATCAAGTTCCCCTTCGAAGTTCATCGCCGCGATGAAGATTCCTTTGAAGTTCTCCATCTGCGTGAGCATCTCGTTCACCTGCGTCACCTCCCAGCTGCGGGCTGCACCGCTACGGTCTCGGATCATGCTGTCCGCCTCGTCCAGGAAGAGAATCGCCTTCTTCTCTTCGGCTTCCTTGAACATCTTGCGGATGAGCTTTTCGGTATTCCCCACATAGCAATCGAGCAAGTCGCTCGCCTTCTTGATGATGAGCTTGCGGTCGAGAGTGCGGGCGATATGCTTCGCGAATTCAGTCTTGCCGGTACCGGGCGCACCGTACAGGAGCATGTTCAAGCTGTCGGCACGGTCGCCCTTCTGCATGTCCTTCCACTTCGCGTCGAACGCGCTCATCACTTTCAGGATTTTCGGCATGTCCGCGTCGGTGTTGATGGCATCGAGCAGGTAGCGCGGCGCACGGCTTTCCTTGTCGCGACTCGCGTATTCCATATCCAGGTTCAGCAGGTTCGCCTGCGCCTCCGCGATGGTGCGGATGCTCTCCAGCGGGTCCACCTTGCAGCCCGATTCCAGGAGCTTCTTGGTGCCCGCAATCGCCTGCGTAATGCCGCCCGCCGTAATCTGGAACTCCGAAGCAAAGCGCTTCAGTTCCTCTTCCGAGATAATCGCGCCTGCACCCTGTTCGCTCACCACGGACTGCCACACCTGTTCGCGCTTTTCGACATCGGGGCGTTCGAAACGCACGGAGTAGTCGAACCTGCGCAGCGTGCTGTTCTCGATGTAGTGAATGTTGTTCGAAATCCAGATGACCGGAATCTTGATCTGTTCCAGGAAGAAGTTCAGCGCACCCTTCTCGCAGCAGTTGAGAATCACATCGGATTCATCCACCAGGAGAATCGCCTTCTTCTTCTGGTACTTGGTGGCGGCATACAATATACTCCCCATGCGGCTACGCACCACCCAGTTTTCCTTGCTGTCGCGATGCACGCCCTCGGTACTGATGTTGGTGAGCACCAGCGGGCGCTTGAGTTCCTTCGCAATCGCCTTCGCGAGTTCAGTCTTGCCGGTTCCCTCGACCCCGTAGAAGAAAATGTTCAGACCCTCGCCCACCTTCGCGTGCTTGATCATGTCGAAAGCCATTTCCACCTTCGGGTCCTTGCGACAGAGTTTCTTGTAGGGCACGCAACTGCCCTCGTAAACCCTGAAGTAGAGGCTATCCAGGTCGTTGCCCGAATGCCCGTCCAGGAACATCCCGATTCGCTTGGAAATATCGAGGTTCTCGTCCAGGATGCCCATCTGCTTGAGGGTGCCCTTGTTCGAGACCAGGTTCTCGAAATCCACATCCGGATAAAGCTGCGGGAACCAATCATGTCCAGGAGCGAACTGCACTGTTCCTTGTTGAAGAAAATCCACGAGAACAGCACGATTTCCATCTCGTCGTCGCTCAGGTTGAACGCGTTCTGCACAATGTTCAGGCGGCGGAAATACCCGTCATCCACGCCGCAATTCTCCTCGAGAACCTTCTCGAGCTCGCGGGCAACGCTCTCGTAAAACACCTTCTGCGAGGAGGTGTCGAAAATGCCCTCGCCGCACAGGTAGTTGTGCACGAAATCGGCAATCTCCTTGACGGAACACGACCTGTCGATTACATCGTTGAAACGCACCACCGCCATTTGGCGCCTCTGGTAAGCAACGCTCGTCTCCTCGCTGCTTTCGTCGCAGCGGAGCCTCTTTCCGGCGTAACTCCCGTTCACCTCCTTCACGAACCGCTTCCTGGCGGCGCCGGTGATGCAGTCCTCTTCGGCGTTGAGCTTCTCGAAGTGCTCCGAGATGTCCTTCAGCACGCGCGAAGCGGCCTCCTTCGTGAAAATCGCGATGCAGTCATCCGCATCCGGCATGCTCTTGGAGGTGCGCATCATGCGGATCCAGTATTCGTAACTCTTGAGCGTCACGAAATTCAGTGAGATTTTCTTGTCGTAGCGGCCGGAACGGAGCGAGCCCAGTACACCCTTAAAATAATTCTTTCTCATAACTTTGCATATGTCTAAAGTGAAATGTCATAATTGAGGTAAAAGCACCTCAGGTCCATATTTACGATGTCGCTATACGAATAGAGACTATGGTGAAGGTCATCCATCAAGTGGCTCAGGAATATCGTCATTCCGTTTTTTACGAAGTAATCGTAGTTCAGCCAATTTCCCCAGGCTTCGAAAACACTGTTCTCGTTATCACGCGGATCTTCCGGTTCTTCCCCATCGCCAAAGGAGAACCAATCGAGTGCATGCATGTCCGCATAATCTTCCAGCATACTGCATAGCCAGTCATATTTTTGCTCATGTTCATCGTCATCGATGAACATTATATCATAATTGATTTCGCCAGTAACCTGGTAATCCTTGTAAACATCGAATCCCTGCGCAATGAGGTCGTCCAGATTCCGCTTAATCTCAACGAACTTCTGGTACATTTCGTATTCCAGTTTGCGGATGTGCTGGTCGAGGCGAATCAACTTGTCAAGATTTTCTTCGGTCCAAATGAATTCCTCGTTCAGCTTTCTTTGACGATCAAACAGGAATTCGCGATTCACTTCCGCATAGCGCATTGTATGTGCGTACCAAGGCTCAATGGCATCCTTGTCGTCTTTGACGTCGCAATACCGCTTCATCTTCTCGAGTTTTTCCAAGCCGCCCTCAACGCCCTTGTAGAAATCCTCAAGAACCTTCCAGTCCGTATGCCTTGCAATCATGTACATATTACGATTCATGGCGACTCCTTGTTAAGCGCCGCATGTAAATATATACACGCTATGCGACAACTACTGTCGCATAATAATTTATTCTATTGGGGCTGAATTATTAAGCGATTGAGTATTTGGATTTTAGTCGTCACAGCTTTTGATAGCAATCTTTGAAGTTTTTTCCAGCTGTAATCGATCCATATCATTGGTTATATAACCATTTTCATCATATTTACACAATTCTTTTATTTTCTTATTCTTTGCAGCTATTGAGAACAAACACATTTCCAGTTCACTAATAGTTATTTGTTTTTTTCCTATTTGGCGATAATCAGACTTATGGTTGTTGTAATATTTGACTGTTTTATCGAGTAATTCACAATACTTTTGGTAGTTTTCATCTTTACAATAATAAAAGGTCTTGAAAAATAATTTATTATTTTCGATTTCTTTTCCTTCAACCTTTTCCCAAAAAAATTTTTTAAAAACAGGCAATTGACGATGCTCTTTCATATCAGAATTTCGCTCTTGCCCCTCGCCAGGTTGACGGAAAAATTTCATTTTTCCATATTTTTCATCTTTGCAGTGCAATCCATTAATGAATAAAAGCCAATTTAAAGAGAATGCAACACGCGAGTCATACACTGCATATTTTTCCTCGTCCAAAAATGAAGCCACTTTAGAAAGGGAAGATATATCTTCAAATCCAATAATATCAGTATAGTCATCTCCATTTCCATCTGTTTTGATTCTTTTCCACAATTTGCACAGTTTGTCTTTATTCTTACTTACATCAAAACTTATTCCACCCCAATATACAACAACCCACTTGACAAATTTCGAATACAGATTCCAAGATTCTTCGTTTCCAATCTCATTTTGAGCGATAATGTCTTTTAGCATAACATCTTTCAATTTTTGCTTCAATGCTATTGTTTTGCAAGGAATTGAATTCACTTGGTTAATTTTTTCATTAATCATTTCGAAAATAGGATTATCTAGTTTTTTCAGGGCCAACTCAAAATTCCATACATAATACCCCTCAAGCCCCGCATTTAATTCTTTTTCAAATGTTTTCAACAGAATATCATAGATTCTTTCATCAAACTCATTTTCGTCAGCCATACAGGCCTCCTTGTCGTTTTAATTCCCTTATAAATATAATCACAACCAGCAATAAATCAAACAACCCGTGTCATTTCCGCGATATCCAAGCAGCGATAAAGCGTATTTTGGTAACTACCCTCAAAATGGCAGTGATAATGCCCGTAAAACCATAAGCTCGACTTGACTTGTGAGAGAACATAATCCAGATACTTGCGAGATTCGACAATTTTTAGCCAGGTTTCATCTCGCACATAATCCGCCTGTACAAGGGGCGGGTCAAATGAAAGCGGCGCCTCGTGCGACACCACAATATCAACGACCGTGGGGAGCCCCTCGGTAATTTGCGTGGGCGCCTCATCTGGCCACCACACACGCTTATAAGAGCCGAACTTGATTAAGGAATCGTTTATCATTCGTCGTGATTTGCGGCTCAACTGGTCAACCAAATCTATATCAGCAGAAACTGCCCCGCCAACGGGATAAATCCTCTTGCCGCATAATTCGACCATGCGATGGTCCGGCAGAAAATGCAGCCGTTCAAAATCGTGTAACCCATCGAAAAACGCAGGATCGTCGTGATTGCCACGAATCGTGTATATGCAAATGTCATTTTTCTCTAAAGCCGCACGCACCTTGCCATAAGCGACATCCATCGATTTCGGGCGACCGAAACCAGCACCAAAATCACCGACAACCAGGATATCGGCGCACGATATCCCGCGATTCACCGCATTTCGGACAAGCCCAGATATTTCGCCATGAATGTCACCGCAAATCCATAGTTGTCGTTCGTTGTGCATAATCACCTCATCAGATTCACCACGACCTTCACCAACATTTCCATGTCTTCGGGGCGGCTCTCCGCAATCATCAGCGTCATAGTCACAAGCGTCGCATCGGCAATTCGCTTGGAACCGTCGTCCCTGTACAAGATGCCGTTATTCAGCAGAAACCACAGGAAGAGTGTTGCCGCGATGCGTTTGTTGCCGTCACTGAACGAATGATTTTTCGTGACGAGATAAAGGAGCATCGCCGCTTTTTGTTCCACGCTCGGATAGAGTTCCACCCCGCCGAAGGTCTGGTAAATCTGCCCAATGCTACTCTTGAACGAGTCGTCCTTCTCATTGGCAAACAACTCGCTGCCGCCGAACTTTTCCTTGAGCTCCTGAATCGCAGCCATTGCGTTTTCGTATGTCGCATGGAACTTTTCCGCATTGGCCGACTTGCGCAGCACAAGCCGCTGATGGTCGTAATCGTCCAACGTATCTAGCGCAAAAGCGTAGTCCGTCACTACGTCAACCAACGACCGCGTATCAATATCTTTTTCATTCTGCATATTGCCTCCGTTAGGCAATATAATTTCACTATGCGACAACTACTGTCACATTTAAAACATCCAAAAAAACATTTTTTAGGGGAAAAGTGCTATTTGGCTGTTTTGAGGGTATATTTATGAAACAAATGTTCAAAAAAGAGGACGTATGACGGATAAAGAAAAGGAAAAGGCAGAAACTAAAAGAAAAGCTGAAGAACTGTTAAGATCACATTTTAAAGGTGAAAACGAAATAACCGATGAAAAATTAATAGATATTATTAACGAAATAAAAAAAGACAAACCATTAAATAATCTTTTTGAAAAATTCAAAAAATCATATAAATTTTTTGTAGACTTCGATGATAATGGAGAAAAAACAGAAAAGAATTTCTTTAGGTATTTTAAAATTTCTAGCCCATCTGAGTTGAATATTAATCCTGAAGAAATCACTAGCAAATACTCTCCGTTAGAAATGTTTTTAATATCTATCCTTTGGAAACAAGGCGATTTTGGAAAAGAGCAACGGATACTTGATGGCATAAAAAAGAATGAGATTATACCAACAGTGTTTCCTCAATTCGGACGTTTTTTGAAAACATTATCTGATGAAAATCATAACGACGAACCAAATTACGAAAATATTGAGCCAATTATAGATCAACATTCTTTGCGAGCATTTTGTTTTTCAAAGGATATTGAATACAATGAAGGCAGGGATCCTTCATATGATGTTTACGACAAATACATTAAATGCTATAAGAGCGTTATACGAAATTGTAAATGTGAAGATAAAGAACTTTGTTTTCTAATGCTAAATGAAATAATGTTTATTTTAGGTAAAGCTTTGAAAAAATAGTGATAGAACGACAACATTTGTCGCATTACGTATCTATTTTCTTTTTCAGGAGGTTTACTATGAACTATGATTTAGAATATAGATATTGGCAAGTCACGGTGGCGTTATGGGAAACCCGTAGAAACTATGTAAGCGCCATGACAATGCTATTTGACAGATTGTCCAAAACCGAGCCGGAGAATCTCTTTACCTGCACGGGCATAACCCCTAGCGAATGTGATGGCGTTCCAGATACACGTCGCCAACTCACCGCTAAAGAATGGAGCCGTATTTGGTGGAATATTGATGATCTTTTATACGAACATGTAAAGACAATTAAAATCAGGTGGAATTTTTTTCACCGCAAGAAAATTTAAACCGTCCTCCATAAAAACAGGTAGTGTCAAGGGTTTTTCGCAAAAATAGTTTGTTCCAACATCAGATTTAGGCTACATTTCCTTTCTTTCTGCTCTTTTCCAGTTCCCGTTTCA